>NZ_OZ060378.1:0-304909 GCF_964059065.1 Buchnera aphidicola (Panaphis juglandis) | reverse complement strand
TTTTTTATATTTTTTATTTTTTTTTTTTATTAGATAGTATTGATTTATTTAATAAATCTGGTCTTTTTAATAATGTGTTTTTTATAGATTGCTGTATTTTCCATTTTTTAATATTATTATGATGTCCTGATAATAATATTTTTGGTACAATTTTACCATTTACAATTTGTGGTCTTGTGTAATTTGGATATTTTAATAATCCTTGAAAAAATGAATCTTCTTGAATGGATTTGATATTGAGTAATCCTGGTTGTAGTCTCGAAATAGCATCAATGATAATCATAGCTGGTAATTCACCTCCAGAAACAATATAATCACCAATTGACCATTCTTCGTCAACATAATGCTCTATAATTCTTTCATCAATTCCTTCATATCTACCACATATAAAAATAATATTAGTATTAATAGAAATAGATTGAATTTTTTTTTGGTCTATTTTTTTACCTTGTGGAGATAAATAAATGATTACTGTATCATTTGGTGCAATTTTTTTTGCTTCTATTATTGCACGATGTAATGGTTTTACCATTATTAACATTCCTGGACCACCCCCATATGGTCGATCATCTACTTTTTTTCTAGGGTTTTTTGAAAAATCTCTTAAATTCCATATTTTTAATGAAATAATTTTTTTTTCGATTGCTTTTTTAGTAACTCCATATTTTGTAATTGCATTAAACATTTCAGGAAATATACTAATAATTCCGATCCACATACTAATCCTTTATACAATATTATAGAATATATGTTATAAATTTTCTGTTTTAATATAAATAGTTTTTATATCAAGTTTAATTTTATTAATGAATATTTTTTCAATGAATGGTATCAATAATGTTTTTTTTTTTTTTTTTATAACTAAAATATCATTATGAATAGATCTGATAATATTTTCTACAGTTCCAAAATATTTTTTTTTCATATCAAAAACTTTACAAGTGATAATATCTTTCCAATAGTATTCATGATTATTAGTACTTTTAATACTTTCACTACTAATAATAATAATTTTGTTAGTGATTTTTTGTGCTTGATTTCGATTATTGATGTTTTTAATTTTAACAATAATATTTTTGCAATTTACTTTATATTTTTCAATTTCTAATTTTATATATTGATTATTTTTTTTTAAAAACCATGGAATATATTTTAAAATATTACATTTTTTTTCTGTATATGAATGAATGGTATTCCATCCTAGTATTCCGTAAGCTGAACCAATTTTTCCTATAATTAATGGTTTTTTCATTTTTAATATTTTTATATTATTATTCTTTATTTTTAGATCTTATAATTTTATTAATAATTTTTTTTGTTTTTTTTGTAATTTGTGCTCCATTTTTTATCCAATATAACATGCGATCAGTTTTTAGTATCATATTTTTATTATTGATTTGAGTTTTATTTGGGTAAAAAAATCCGATTTGTTCAATAAATCTACCATTTCTAGGACTTCTACTATTAGCAACGATAATTTTATAAAAATGTTTATTTTTATTACCATGCAATGATAATCTTATTTTTACCATATTCTTTCCTTTAATTTTTATAATTATTGATATAATCATACTATAACACATAATTTCAAATGTATAATGAGTGATTTAGTTTATATTGGTTTTCATCATATTAGGAATAATATTTTTTAAACTTTTTATTGCTGTTTTCATACCAGATTTTTTTATTTTTTTCATTATATTTTTAAACATGTTAAATTGTTTTAATACTTTATTCACATCTTGTATTGTAGTTCCAGAACCTTTAGAAATCCTTTTTTTTCTAGAACTTTTAATAATTTCCGGGTTTTTTTTTTCATATGCAGTCATAGAATTAATTATAGAAATTATTTTAATAATATTATTTTTATTATTTGAATTTTTTATATTTTTGTTTTGATAAATTATTGATTTTGATAGAATATTATTAATACTACTGATATTTTTAATTTTTTTTATTTGTAATTTAAAATCATCTAAATTAAATGTTTTTTTATTAAAAATGTCTTTTTTTTTTTTATTATTATGGTTTTTAGATTCTATACTATTAATTATAGAGAGTATATCATCCATTCCAAGTATTTTAGATGCAATTTGATTTGGATTAAAAATAGAAAATGATGTGATTTTTTCCCCTGTTCCAATAAATTTAATTGGTTTTTTTATAATATAACTAGCTGATAATGCTGACCCTCCTCGAGCATCACTATCAGATTTTGTAAGTATTAAACCTGAGATATTTAAAAATTTTCTGAATTTTTTTGCAACATTAATTGTTTCTTGACCCATCATAGAATCTATTACAAATAATGTTTCAACAGGTTGAATGGTTTTTTGTATATTTTGAATTTGTTTCATCATTTTATCATCAATATGTAATCTTCCTGCAGTATCTAATATTAATACTTCATATGATTTTTTTTTTGCTTCTTGTACAGATTTATTACTTATTAAAATTGGATTACTTAAATTGTGATGCTGAAAAAAACTAATTTTAGCTTGCTTAGCTATATATTCTAATTGTTGTATACCAGCTGGACGATAAATATCAGTCGAAGCTACTAAAACTTTTTTTTTATACTGTGTTGATATGAAATTTCCTAATTTACCTACACTACTTGTTTTACCAGAACCCTGTAAACCAACAACTAATATTATTGATAGTTGATTTTTAGAAAATATCAATTGATGATTTTCAATTGTCATGATATTAATAATAGTTTTTTTAAGAATTTTAATAAATTCCTGATCTGGAGTAAGGTGTTTATTAATGTCATTTCCTAATAGTGATATTTTAATTTTTTGGATAATTTCTTCGACAACTAATAATGATACATCAGCTTCTATTAACGTTCGATGAATTTTTTTAAGAATATTTTTTAGTTTTTTTTCTGTAATCCTTCCATAACCAGAAATATCTTTAATAATGGATGTAAAGTTTTTTGCAATTCTTCTAAACATATCATTTCTCAAAATAGTATAATATTATCAATATTTTCATAATATTAATATTGTAAATTTATTGATATTGATTTTATAAAAATTATATTGATAATGAAGGATAATATCCTAATATTTTTATAGTAATTTTTTTTTTCTGGAGTGTTTCTAATAAGTTTTTGATTTTTTTTGATTTTAGTTGTTCTTTAATTTCTAAGTATATTTTTTCTTTTTTTAAATTATTTCGATATAATTTGGATTTTAATTTTATATTACATATTTTTTTTTTTTTTAACACATAGATAATATCTATTAACATTATTTTAGTAGTTGTTAGAATCATGGTGATGTTTTGAGGTTTATTATGTTTTATATTCATGATTTTATTTGATAAGATAAGAAATTTGGTTTTATTATTATTTTTATTAGATATTTTTTCTTTTAATATTGATAACGAATGCAATTTTGCGTTAATTTGATCACCAATAGCAGCTTCGTTTTTTTTATTACTTTGAGAAATAATTTTCATTGCTTCAGATGTATTTTTAGTATATTGAATTTTGCATTTATTGAGAGTATTAATGAATTTACTACACTGTTTCAGTGGTTGTGAATGACTATAAATAGTTGTAATTTCATTTAAATTAATTTTATATTTTGATAATAAACAATGTTTTATGGATAAATAAAATGATCCAATTATTTTGGATTTTGTTTTAATTAATAAACGGTATGTTGAGTGGATAAAACCAGTGCAATTATTTTCGATAGGGATAATGGCATAATCAGAGTAACATTGTTCAATATCATAAAATATATTTATAAAATTAGTATTTTTTTTAATAATATATTTTTTTTGATATTTTTTAATATATTTCATACATGCTATTTGTGAGTATGAACCTTGGTTTCCAAGATAAGAAAATATTGGAATTATATTTTTTTTTTTTTTATTGAGATTATGTATCATTGATTTTTGAATTTTAACTGAATCATTAATAATAATTTTAAAAATTCTTTTCACATAATTTTCAGAAAAAGATTTTTTTTTTCCAATTTCAATTAATCTATTTATTAGTTCTTGTTCTCTTTTTTTATCTTCTATTGGATATTTATAAATTAATTTTATTTTTGCAATTTTTATGGATATTTTTTTTCTTTTTTCTAACAAATGTAATATAGTATTATCAATATCGTTAATAGAATTTCTTAAGTTTAATAGAGATTTTTTATTTTCCATAGTTTTTTATCTTATTTTTTATTAAAATATATCATAATGATAATTATATAGTGTATTATCTTTATATAAAATTTATATTATTTTCATAGTGAAATATATTATTTTTTAGATGATATTTTATAATTTTTTTATATGATTTATTACATTACATATTTGATATTTTTGATTCATATAATTAAAGGATATGTATGAAAACTTTTATTCCAAATGTGAAAACTATAAAAAATAATTGGTATTATATAGATGCTAAGGATCAAATTTTAGGACGTTTAGCTTCTAGAATATCTCATTATTTAAAAGGTAAACATAAACCTGATTATACTCCTTATATGGATATTGGAGATTTTATTATTGTCTTAAATGCAAAAAAAGTGATTGTTACAGGAAATAAAATCAATAAAAAATTTTATTATCGACACACAGGATATATTGGTGGCATTAAAAAACGTTCTTTTAGTGATTTAATATTAAAAAATCCAGAGAAAGTAATTTATATTGCTGTAAAAGGTATGTTACCTAAAGGACCTTTAGGTCGATCTATGTTGCGTAAATTAAAAATTTTTTCTAATGATATTCATAACCATGAAGCTCAAAATCCACAAATTTTAACTCTTTAATTTAGGATGTATTATTTTTATGATGAATTATCAAAATTATTCCACTGGACGTCGTAAAAGTTCTTCAGCACGCGTATTTTTGAATATCGGATCTGGTAATATTATTATTAATAAAAAAAATTTTTTACATTATTTTCCAAGAGAAACTTCTCGTATGGTAATTTTACAACCTTTAAAACTTACTAATATGATGAGTAAGTTAAATTTTTATATTACAGTTAAAGGTGGTGGTATTTCTGGACAAGCTGGAGCTATTAGACAAGGTATCACTAAAGTATTAATTGCATATGATTCATCTCTTCAAAATATTTTAAGAAAATCTGGATTTGTTACACGAGATTCAAGACAAGTTGAAAGAAAAAAAGTTGGTTTAAAAAAATCAAGAAAAAGACCACAGTTTTCAAAGAGATAGTTTTAATTTATTATTTTATTTTATTGAATCCGGAACATAGTAATATCCGGATTTTATAATATAGTAAATATTTTATAAAAAATTTTATATATTATGAAGAATATATTGTTTTTAAGTATTCAAATAGAGAATAACACAGTTGTTCTGTTCCCATTTTTTCTATTGCTGAAATAAAAAAAATTTTTTTAGTATTTTTAATTTTTTCTTTAATTTTTTTAATTTTTTCATTCATTTCTTTTTTTTTTTTATAATTATCAATTTTATTAAATATTATCCATCTTGGTTTATTATATAAATTATAACTATAGTTTTTTAGTTCTTTTTCAATAATTCTAATATTATTAATAATTGTTTTGGAGTCTGTAAAAAAATCTATTAAGTGTAATAATATATGACATTTTTTTACGTGTTCTAAAAATGTTGTTCCTAAACCTAATCCTTTTGATGCACCTTGAATTAATCCAGGAATATCAGCAATAATAAATTTTTGGTTTTGGTTAATGTATACAGTTCCTAGTGTAGGAATTAAGGTTGTAAATGGATATGATGCTATTTTTGGTTTTGCTGATGATATTGATGAAATTAAAGTTGATTTTCCAGAATTTGGTAATCCAATGATTCCAACATCAGCAATTAATATTAATTGTAATTTTAAAAAACGTGTCTCACCTATTTTACCTAGTGTTCTTTGATATGGTGTTCGATTGATTGATGATTTAAATTTAGTGTTTCCTATACCAGGGTTACCTCCTTTTGCAATAAGGATTTTTTTTTTTTTTGTATTCAAATCTGCAATAATTTCATTTGTCGAAGAATTAATTATTCTGGTTCCAATAGGAACATAAATGTTACAATTTTCTCCATTTTTTCCAGTTTTATTATTTGCTTTTCCATTTTTTCCATTTTTTGCTAAAATATGTTTTTTGAATCTATAATCTACTAAAGTGTTTAAATTAGGGTCTACTTTTATCCAAATACTTCCTCCAAATCCACCATTTCCTCCGTCTGGTCCACCTTTTGGTTCATATTTTTCTCTTCTAAAATGAATACAACCATTGCCTCCATTTCCGGCAGTGACTGTGATGTTGACTGTATCAATGAATTTCATATTATTTATCTCATAAAAATAGTATTTTATATAGAAAATACGATATTGATTTTATTTTTATGTTTAAATATTTTCATTATATTTTATACTTATTTTTATATAATATATTTGTTATTTTAGTTGAATTATGCTGTATCAGAGATGATACTAATATATTTTTTATTTTTTATACCTTTTTTTGAAAATTTTACTTTTCCATTTTTTGTAGCGAAAATTGTATGATCTTTCCCTAATTTAGTATTCATTCCAGAATGAAATTTAGTTCCACGTTGTTTAATAATAATGGATCCTGAAAATACATACTCTCCCCCGAATTTTTTTATTCCTAATCTCTTTGATTTTGAATCTCGACCGTTGCGTGTTGAACCACCAGCTTTTTTTTGTGCCATAATTAACCTTTTTAATTTATAAAATAGAAGTATTAATATTAATAATTTTTATTTCTGTAAAATTTTGTCGGTGTCCTTGTTGTTTCTGATGGTGTTTTCTTCTCTTAAATTTTATGATTTTGATTTTTTTATGTTTTCCATGTTGTATAATATTGCCAGTAATATTTGTGTTTTGGACATGAGGTTGACCAATTTTTATTTTTTCTTTTTCGATAACCATAATAATTTTATAAAAGTTGATATTTTCTCCTGGATTTAAATTAATTTTTTCAATTTTAATATTTTGACCTTTTTTAACTTGATATTGTTTTCCGCCATGTTCAAAAATTGCATACATAGGATATCCTAATTTTTAATCAATTTTAAATATTATAGTAAATATTATAAGTAAAATTCTAGAGTATATTTTATAAAGTTTTTAATCTTTAAATTTGTATTTTGACAAATAAAAATGATTTATATAAAATTGTTTTTTACGTGTCTTTTATTCTTTTTTTTTTTAATTCTGAATATTTCCACTCATCAACAGTAAAAGTATCTATTGTTACAGCGTGAATTTTCTTTTCTACAATATATTTTATAATTGGTTGATATATGGTTTTTTGTTTTTCAATGCTACTCATACCAATGAATATTTCACCAATAGCAATAATATGTATATGATTTTTGTCACCTGTTAAGTAAAGTTTTTTTAATTGAACATGTTTCATGATATGTGATTTTAAATCTATAGTATTCATATTTGAATTTTTATTATTTATGATGAATGGAATTAAGAATAACACAACAGCATAACTAGTATTATTTTATTGATTATTTGTTATTTATACAACATATAAAATTTGGTTTTTATTATTTTTCATTATAAAAATTATATGTATATGTTTTATCCAATTTTTATCAACTAATTATTATATTAAAAATAAGGAATATATTTTATGAATAAAATTCCAATGACAATTCGAGGATCTGAAAAACTTAATACCGAATTAAAACATTTAAAAAATGTTATCCGACCTAAAATTATTCATTCAATTTCAGAAGCGAGAAAACATGGTGATTTAAAGGAAAATGCTGAATATCATGCTGCTAGAGAAGAACAAGCATTTTGTGAAAAAAGAATTCAAGAAATTGAATCAAAATTATATTATGCTCAAATTATCGATATTAAAAATGTAGTTTTTAATGGAAAAGTTGTTTTTGGTTCCACAGTTAGTGTTTTACATATTCAAAAAAATAAAAATTTTGTTTTTTGTATTGTTGGAGATGATGAAGCTGATTTTAAAAATGGTTTAATTTCAGTAAATTCTCCAATTGCAAGAAGTTTAATTGGTAAAAAAATTTTAGATGTTGTAGTAGTTGATACTCCATCTGGAGTTGTAAAATATAAAATATTGAGTATTAAATATATTTAATATCATTATTTATTTCATATTATTAGTAATTCTAATATATTATGTGAATTATGAACAGCAGTTTTTTATTTTATTTTTATATTATATCATTATTATTTATTTTGTTTTTTGTAGATTATTTAATGATATCATACTTTATTAAAGTGGTTATATGAAAAAAAAACGTTCTTTAAGTTCAAAAATTTGGTTGTATGAACACTTTAAAGATCCATATGTTAAAAAATCTCATCGAAATAATTTACGTTCTCGTGCTTGGTTTAAATTGCATAGTATAAACATTAAATATAATTTATTTAAAAAGGGAATGAATGTTATTGATTTAGGTTCTTATCCTGGAAGCTGGTCACAATATGTTATTCAAAGTATTGGTGATACAGGAACAGTAATATCTTGTGATATTAATGTTATGGATGTAATCCCTGGAGTTCATTTTATCCAAGGAGATGTTTTTAGTATAAAATTTATGAATAACTTAATGAAAATCATTAATGATAAAAATATTGATGTAGTGATATCAGATATGTCTCCAAAAATTACTGGTATATCTTGCATAGATATACCTAGTTCTTTTCTTTTATTTCAATCAGCTTTGAAAATTGCTTTAAAAATATTATCACATAACGGTGATTTTTTAGTAAAAGTTTTTCAAGGTGAAGGATGGGAGGAATTATTAAAAATATTATATAAAAATTTTTCCGTTGTAAAAATTTGTAAACCACATGCTTCACGCAGTCGTTCACGTGAAGTTTTTGTTTTAGCTAAATATTTTAAAAAATAATATGTATCCATATCATTAAAATCGTAATTATTGTGATGAGGTGAATATATTGAGTGATATATCTAAAAGATTGTTATTTTGGTTGGTATTATTAATGTTTTTTGTTTTTATTATTATTGGTTGGAATCTTTGTAATCCTGATAGTCGTCATGTTAGTTATACTTATTTTTTGTCTTCATTGAATAAAAATCAAATTAAAAAAGTACATATTAATGGTAATGATATTAGTTTTGTAAAAAAAAACCATAGTAAATACACTACTTATATTCCTATATATGATAATAAATTATTAAATAATCTTTTATCACATCATATTACATTATCTGGAATAGAACCAAGAAAGACTAATATTATGTTATCAATATTTATTTCTTGGTTTCCAACATTACTTTTGATTGGAGTATGGTTTTATTTTATGAAACAAGTAAAAAATAATGTTGGTAGAGGATCACGTTCGTTTGGAAAAAGTAAAACTCGTATTTTTACAGATGATAAAGTCACAGTAACATTTAAAGATGTTGAAGGATGTGATGAAGCTAAAGAAGAAGTTAGTGAACTAGTAGAATATTTAAAAGAACCTGAAAAATTTCAAAAATTGGGAGGAAAAATTCCTAAGGGTGTATTAATGATTGGACCTCCAGGAACGGGGAAAACTCTTTTAGCAAAAGCTGTTGCAGGGGAAGCAAAAGTATCTTTTTTAACATTGTCAGGTTCAGATTTTGTTGAAATGTTTGTTGGGGTTGGAGCATCTCGTGTTCGTGATATTTTTAAACATGCAAGAAAAATTGCTCCTTGTATAATTTTCATTGATGAAATTGATGCTGTGGGACGTCAAAGGGGAAGTATGTTTGGTGGAGGTCATGACGAGAGAGAGCAAACATTAAATCAGATGTTAGTTGAAATGGATGGTTTTGATAGTAATAAAGGAATTATTTTAATTGCAGCAACAAATAGACCTGATATTTTAGATTCTGCATTATTAAGACCTGGTCGTTTTGATCGTCAAGTTGTAGTATCTTTACCGGATTTAAGAGGTAGAGAAAAAATTTTGCAAGTCCATATGAAAAATGTGCCATTAGCTTCTGATGTTGATCCCAGAATAATTGCCAGAGGAACACCTGGTTTTTCTGGTGCAGATTTATCCAATTTGGTGAATGAGTCTGCATTGTGTGCAGCTCGATTAAATCATAAATCAGTTTCTATGTTAGATTTTGAAACAGCCAAGGATAAAATTATAATGGGATCAGAACGTCGATCAATGATTATGACTGAACAACAAAAAGAATTTACTGCATATCATGAATCTGGTCATGTGATTATTGGAAGACTTGTTCCAGAGCATGATCCAGCACATAAAGTAACGATTGTTCCTAGGGGTCGTGCTTTGGGGGTAACATTTTTTTTGCCAGAATCTGATATTATTAGTATTAGTCGTGAAAAATTAGAGAGTCAAATATCTACGTTATATGGTGGTCGGATAGCAGAAGAATTAATTTATGGAATAAACAAAGTTTCTACTGGTTCTATGAATGATATTCAAGTTGCTACAACTTTAGCTAGAAATATGGTAACAAAATGGGGTTTTTCGGAAAAATTAGGACCTTTATTATATACAGAAAATTCTGATGATTCATCTTTTTTTTCTACTACTTTTAATGGATCGAAATATATTTCTGATGATACATCTAGAATTATTGATCAAGAAATGAAAGCTTTAATTGAAAAGAATTATCATCGATCTAAAAAACTTCTTCGTGATAATTTAGATATTCTACATGCTATGAAAGATGCTTTAATGGAATATGAAACTATTGATTCTGTTCAAATTGATGATTTAATGAATCGTAAAACCATTCGGAATTATACACGGTAATTTTTTAATGATATTTTTATTAATGATTGTGTTAATATTTTTTGTATTTTTTGAGAAAATATTATATAGTATATTGATTGTTATTCCTTGTAGGAATGTAGAATTCGTTATAAATTACCTACTATTATTTAAAATAAATACTAATAGTAGGGATATTTTAAATATTTTATATTGAAATGGTGTATTTATTATGATTACACTAAATATAGAATTTTAATATAGTTTTTTAAAAAGATGTTCAAGGAAAAAATTTTTCTATGCATATATTAATTTTAATTGCATTCATTATTGTATCATTATTATTAATTTCTTTAATTATGTTTAATTTATCTAGTGATGATAATTTGAAAAATTTTTATTGTGATAATAGTATATTTAATAGTTTTAATTTTATTAATTACGGTCAATTATTAAATAATATGATTAAAATTTTAGTTTTATTTTTTTTTATTTTAAGTATTGCACTTTGTATTTTTTACAGTTAGTATATTTTTAAAAACAATTAGTGGTATAAAAATTTATGTTATGTGATAATAAATTTTTATATTATGATTCATATGCCGAGATGGTGAAACAGGTATACACGCTATCTTGAGGGGATAGTGCTTATTATATAGCATGTGGGTTCAAATCCCACTCTCGGTATGACGTTTTATTTTTTATTTTATGAAGTTTTTATTTTTTATAGTCTCTTTATTATTATTCATTATAAGAATCATGAAATTTTTATATATTTATAAATTATATTAAAAATTTATTGATCTTATTTAATGAATATCTTGAATTATTTTTAACAAATGTTTCAAAAATACATAATATGAATGTTTATAAAAATATAGAATAGTACATATTAGTACTTAATATTTAGGGATAATTATGATTAACAAAGAGATTGTAACGGCAATACAATTAATTTCTAACGAGAAGTCATTACCATGTGAAAAAATTTTTGAAGCATTAGAGAGTGCAATATCTATTGCAATACGTAAAAAATATATTCAAGATATTGATATTAGAGTAAGTATTGATAGATTACGTGGAAAATTCAATATTTTTCGTAGATGGATGATTGTAAAGCAAGTAATGTATCCTACTAAAGAAATTACTCTTGAAGCTGCTCGTTTTGAAAATAAAAAAGCTCAATTACGAGAATTTGTAGAAGATAAAATACAATTTATGAATTTTAATCGTGTAGCTACACAAATTGCAAAAAAGATTATCATAAAGAAAGTTCGTGAAGCAGAAAAATCTATGATTGTAGATAAATTTTATCAATATAAAGGTCAAATTGTGAAAGGTGTAGTTAGAAAAATTAATGGTGATTGTATTATTTTAAACTTAAATCATTATATTGAAGCAAAATTATATAAAATTGATATGTTACCTAAAGAAAATTTTCGACTCGGTGATCGTGTTCGTGGTATATTATATGAAATTAATTCTAAAAGACCAGGAACAAAATTATTAATTAGTCGATCTCGTGCTGAAATGTTAGTTGAATTATTTAGAATTGAAGTTCCAGAAATTAATGAAAAAACTGTTGAAATAAAAGCTATTGCTAGAGATCCTGGTTTTAGAGCTAAAATTGCTGTTCAAAGTCATGATAAACGTATAGATCCAGTAGGAGCGTGTGTTGGAATGAGAGGAGCAAGAGTCCAGTCTGTTTCAGAAGAAATGAGTGGTGAAAGAATAGATATTATTTTATGGGATAATAATCCAGCTCAATTTGTAATTAATGCTATGGCTCCTGTTCCTGTTATTTCAGTAATTGTCCATAAAAATATTCATACTATAGACATTGCAGTTAAACATAAAAATTTAGCTCAAGCTATCGGTAGAAATGGTCAAAATGTAAGATTAGCAGCTCAATTAAGTGGTTGGGAATTAAATGTTATGACATTAAGTGATTTGCAATTCAAAAATAAGACTGAAATACATAAAATTCGTTCTGTATTTCATAGAAATTTGAATATACCAGAACAAATAATAGATATTTTAATTCATTATGGTTTTTTTTCTTTAAAAGAATTAGCTTGTATTCCATATTTGCAATTATTAAAAATTAACGGTATTAATAGAAAAATGGCGCATATTATACAGGATAAATCTGATAATTATTTATCAAGATTTTTAATATAAAACAATGATTTATACTATAAATAATAAGAATAAACAATATATGATATAAATTACAGTGCTATATGTTAAACAATAATTAAATACATATGATGATAAAAATATCATACGGCGTATATAATAACAATATTTATACATTATAATCATAATAATTATTAAAAATAATATTTTGATTAATAGGAAATAATATGAAACAAATTAGTTTAAAAAATTTATCTTACGAAATGAATCTTGAAATATCATTGTTATTAAAATATTTTTCTAATATTGGTATTATAAAAAATCAAAATGATGCTGTTAATACATATGAAAAAAAACTATTACTATATTATTTATCATCAAAAAATGAGTTATTTTTAAATTCTATGAATGCTTCACATGAAGCGTTAGATAAAATCAAAAATAATAATGTTCATAGTAAAAAATCTTTTATACCAAAAGTTTCTAATATTATTAAAGATAATATTAATTTAAATTGTGTTGTAAAAAATAATAATATTCAAAATCATCATAGTACAAATAATATTTCTAATCATACAATAGAAAAAATAATATCTAATGATAATGATAATGTTCAAAATATAAATGTTGCTAATTTAAAAAATAAAAAAAAATCTAATAATTCTTCTATGAAGATATTAAAATCAGTTAATCAAGAAAAAGTTATTAATATTAAAAATATGACACAAAATAAAAATAAAACAAATAATTTAGATAAAAAAATTAAATTTATTTCAAAAAATTCTTCCATTACTAACAATGTTATTCTTGATAAGAATTTAAAAAAAATATTAAATACAAGTGAATTAAAAGATATGAACCATATTGTTAATTATAATCATGGTACTTATAAAGAAAAAAATAAACATAAAAAAACAAAAAATATTATAAAAAATATTGATTTAAATCATAAGAATCACGTTAAAAATATTAATCTTAAAAATAAAAAAAAAATGAAACAAAAAAACCGTGGTTTATTACATCAAGATTTTATTCAACCAAATAAAAATATAATTAAAAATATTACTATTCGTGGAAAAATTTCAATATTAGAATTAGCTAATAAAATGGCTATTAAAGGTTCTGATTTTATTCAAATTATTATGAAAATGGGTAATTCTTTTACTTTAGATCAGATAATTGACCAAGAAACAGCTCAATTAATCATTGAAGAATTAGGTCATAAAGCGATTTTATATCGTGAAAATATATTGGAAAAATCGATTTACAAAGAAAATAAAGAAACTAATCAAAATTATGAAAAAAAAATAAGACCACCCATTGTTACTGTTATGGGCCATGTAGATCATGGTAAAACATCATTATTAGATTATATTCGATCTTCAAAAGTCGCTCAAAATGAATCTGGTGGGATTACTCAACATATTGGTGCATATCTTGTTAAAACTAAAAATGGAAATATAATTACTTTTTTAGATACTCCAGGTCATGCTGCTTTTACTGCTATGCGTGCTAAAGGGGCTCAAATTACTGATATTGTTGTTTTAGTAGTTGCGGGAGATGATGGAGTAAAACCTCAAACAATTGAAGCAATTCAACATGCAAAAGATGCTCATGTTCCATTAATTGTAGCAATTAATAAACTTGATAAACCAGAATTTAATTCTGAAAAAGTTAGAAAAGAACTGATGAAACATGATGTATTATCAGAAGATTGGGGTGGTACTACTATTTTTGTAAATGTTTCTGCAATTACTGGGGAAGGGATTGATGATTTATTAAATTCGATTTCTTTACAAGCAGAAATATTAGAGTTATTTTCGATTTCTTCTGGTAGAGCAAATGGTGTTGTTATTGAAGCATCATTAGATAAAAAACGTGGATCGGTAGCAACGGTTTTAATTAAAGAAGGTGAATTGAAAAAAGGAGATAACATATTTTGTGATATACATTACGGTAGAGTACGTGCAATACGTAATTCTTTTGGTATAGAAGTTGATCATGTTAAACCATCAATTCCAGTTGAAATTTTAGGTTTATCTGGAACACCTTCAAGCGGTGATGCATTTTATGTAGTAAAAAATGAACAAAAAGCACGTGAAGTAGCATCATATAAAAAAAATCATCTTCAAAATCATAAAAATGAAAATATTAAAAAAATAAATTTAGAAGATATGTTTGATTCTTTAAATAACAAAGATCATATTAAATTAAATATTATTTTAAAAACAGATGTTAAAGGTTCATTAGAAGCTATTTCATATGCTATCCAAAACTTATCGAATAATCATGTTACTTTAAATATTATTAGTTCTAATGTCGGTGATATTACAGAAACAGATGTTACTTTTGCGATTGCTTCTAAGGCAATCATTATTGGATTTAATACTGCTTCTAATACATTAGCTAATCGTATAATTAAATTAGAAAATGTAGATGTACGTTATTATTCTGTAATTTATAGTTTAATTAGTGATATAAAGTTATTAATATCTGGGATGGTGGCTCCAAAATATAAAACACGGATCGTAGGAAGTGCTGAAATTCGTGATATTTTTAAACCTACAAAATTAGTATTTGTAGCAGGTTGTATGGTGATTAATGGAATCATAAAACGTAAGAATCATATTCAAATTTTAAGAAATGATAGTATTATTTATAAAGGTGCAATAGAATCTTTACGTCGGTTTAAAGATGATGCTAATGAAGTGAGTATGGGTAAAGAATGTGGTATTGGTATAAAAAATTATCATAATATTTGTGTTGGAGATATAATAGAATCTTTTGAAATGATTGAAATTAAATCCTAATATTATCATATTATTGATTGATTGATTATAAATAAAACTGAAATTTATGAAATACATTAATAAAAATTATTCTCCAAATTTTCATCGTTCAACACGCATTGCTGAGGATTTAAAAAAATCAATAGCAATAATTTTACAAAAAGATATTCGAGATCCTAGAATTAATTTTAAAATTACAGTGACATCTATAAAATTATCACATGATTTATCTTACGCAAAAGTTTTTTTTAGTTATTTTAACGATCATCATACTTTTTCAAGTATTTCTGATAATATGAATAATGTTCAAAACATTATTTTTGTTTTACAGCGATCATCTGGATACATCAGAAAAAATTTATTTCATAATATGAAATTAAGAAAAATACCAATTTTAAAATTTTATCATGACGACTCATTATTGGAAGGTATGAAAATTTCTAAATTACTTAAAAACATATAAATATTTAATTTAATATTTTTATTTTTATAATATAAAATATATTTATGTACAAAAATGATATAAATGGTATATTATTACTAGATAAACCCAAGGGTATGTCTTCTAATATAGTTTTACAAAAAGTAAAACGAATGTTTAATGCCAAAAAAGCAGGTTATTCTGGAACATTAGACAAATTAGCGACAGGTATCTTACCTATTTGTTTTGGTAAAAGTACAAAATTTTCAGAATATTTAATTAATTCTAAAAAATTATATCATACTGTTGCAATTTTTGGGAAAATTACTGCAACACATGATTCTGATAGTATGGTTTTAGAAGAGCGAAAAATAAATTTTTCTTCTTCAGATTTATACAAAGCATTAAAATTATTAAAAAATCAGAAAATTCAGATTATTCCTTCTTATTCATCAAAAAAATATAAGGGAATACCATTATATAAGTATGCTCGAAATGATGAATACGTTCCAGTAATTCATAATAAAATCAATATTTATCAGATAGAATGTATAAAGTATAATTATAAAAGAATTGAATTAAATGTATTATGTTCTAAAGGAACTTATATTAGAAAACTAGTATATGATCTAGGAATTTTATTAAAATGTGGTGCTCATATTGTTAAATTAAGAAGATTAAAAGTATCTGATTATGATATTTCTGATGCTATTAGTTTTGATTATTTATATAATTTACGTAAATCATATTCTTTAAATAAATATCATAATATAATTTATAAATTCTTATTATCCATGAAAGATGTTTTTTTTAAATTACCTGAAATTTTTTATTCTTCTTATGAAAAATTTAATATAAATAATAAATTTGATATTTTTAAAAATATTGGTTCAGGTATTTTTAGAGTTACCATTAAAAATAATTTAAATGTATGTATTATATGTAACATTAATCATCACGGAAGATTAACTTCATATAAATTATTAAATATGTTATAAAATATGTTATTTTAAAAGCGTTCATTATATAATTTTAGGATTGTTATGAAAAATATAAAAACAAATATTATATTAAAATATGGTTCGACTGAAAAAAACACAGGAAAATCTGAAGTTCAAATTGCATTGTTAAGTCATCATATTAATTATTTACAAAAGCATTTTAATATTCATAAAAAAGATTTTTCTAGTAAAAGAGGTTTATTAAAAATGGTTTCTAAAAGACGTAAATTATTGAATTATTTAAAAAATATGAATATTCATCGTTATAATTCTATAGTTAAAGAATTAGATTTACGTCATTAGAAATAACATTAATAAATATTTATTATAACATGAAAAGCAAATATTGGTTTTTATGTTATAATTATTGTTTAATGTATTTGATATTATATTTTTATAAAATGCTTACTTAGATAAATTGAGATCAAAATTTTGATGTATAATTTTTAAAAATTTTAATGTCAACTAAGGATATTATTTTGTTAAATGCTATTACCAGAAAATTTAAATATGGAAAGTATACTGTTACATTAGAAACAGGTATTATGGCAAGACAAGCAGATGCATCGGTCATGGTAACTATGAATGATACAACGGTATTTGTGACTGTTGTTGCAAATAAAAATTTATCTTTGAATCAAAATTTTTTCCCATTAAGTATTAATTATCAAGAGCGTACATATTCTGCTGGTCGAATTCCTGGTGGTTTTTTTCGTAGAGAAGGTCGACCTAGTGAAAATGAAATATTAATTGCGAGATTAATTGATCGTCCTATTCGTCCATTATTTCCATCAGATTTTATGCATGAAGTACAAATTACAGCAACGGTAGTTTCTGTAAATCCTCAAATTCATCCTGATATTGTAGCTATGATTGGTGCATCAGCAGTGTTGAAAATATCAGGAATTCCATTTTTTGGTCCTATTGGTGCAGCAAGAGTTGGATATATTGAAAATAAATATATATTAAATCCTACTATAGATGAAATGAAGAATAGTAAATTAGATTTAGTTGTTTCTGGAACAAAACATTCTATTTTAATGGTTGAAGCTGAAGTTAATATATTAAGTGAACATGAAGTTTTAGATGCTATTATGTTCGGTTATACAAAACAGCAGCAATTAATTGAAAATATTGATTCTTTTTCAAAAGACGTAAAAATTAAACCATGGAACTATGTACCAGTTAGAATTCAGGATCATGAATTATTTTCTTATATTTTAAAATTATCTGAATATGATATTATAAAGACGTATGAAATTTTAGAGAAAAAACGTAGGAAAAAGGTATTAAATTTAATTAAAGAAAATATTTTACAAAATTTAAAATTAAAAAATATTGTATTTATAGCAAATGAAATTGAAAGAATTCTATATCATATTGAAAAAAATATTGTTCGGAATAAAATTATTTATGATAAAATACGTATTGATGGTCGTAAAAAAAGTGAAATTCGAAAATTAGATATACGCACAGGAATTCTTCCTAGAGTTCACGGATCTTCTTTATTTACTAGAGGTGAAACACAATCTTTAGTTGCTGCAACATTAGGAACTTCGAGAGATGCACAAAATTTAGATGAATTATTAGGAGATAAAACAGATAATTTTTTATTTCATTATAATTTTCCACCTTATTCTGTTGGTGAAATTGGATTATTAGGGTCTCCAAAAAGACGTGAAATTGGTCATGGAAAATTAGCAAAACGTAGTATGTTAGCTGTAATGCCTAAAATAGATGAATTTCCATATACTATTAGAGTAGTTTCAGAGGTTACTGAATCCAATGGCTCATCATCTATGGCATCTGTTTGTGGTGCTTCTTTAGCCTTAATGGATGCAGGTATTCCTGTTAAATCTGCAGTTGCAGGTGTTGCAATGGGTTTAATTAAAAAAGATGAAAATTATATTGTTTTATCTGATATTTTAGGAGATGAGGATCATTTTGGTGATATGGATTTTAAAGTTGCTGGGACTGAATGCGGAATTACTGCATTACAAATGGATATCAAAATTACCGGTATTACGTATCAAATTTTAGAAGAGGCTTTATACCAAGCTAAAAAATCTCGTTTGTATATTTTGAACGTTATGAATCAGTTTATTAATACTCCAAGAAAAAGTATTTCAAAATTTGCTCCTAGAATACATACTATTAAAATTAATCCTGAAAAAATTAAAGATGTTATTGGAAAAGGTGGATCAATCATTCGAATGTTAACAGAAGAAACAGGTACTGTGATTGAAATTCAAGATGATGGTGTTATAAAAATTTCTGCTGCAATTGAAAAAAAAGCAAGAAATGCTATTAAAAGAATCAGAGAAATAACTTCTGAAATTTCTGTTGGTAAAATATATACTGGTAAAGTAATTCGAATTACAGATTTTGGTGCATTTGTTTCAATTGGAATTGGAAAAGAGGGGTTGGTTCATATTTCTCAAATTACAAATAAAAGAGTAGAAAAAGTTACAGATTATTTACACATTGAGCAAAAAGTGTTAGTAAAAGTATTAGAAATTGATCGACAAGGAAGATTAAGATTAAGTATGAAAGAAATTAATAATGAATAAAATTTTTATATATTTATAGAAATATTCATTAATATTATATTACATGTATATTGAGATAATTAAGTATTTTTTATTATATCTTTTTTAAAAAATTTTATAATATGATGCATTTATATTAATTAATATATATGTATTATGGAACATTTAAAAGGTGTATATATTGACATGATACAAATTGAAAACTCATTTTTAAAATTCGGATTAAATGATTCAGTTGTAAAAGCATTACGTGATATGGAATACATGGAGCCTTCTCCTATTCAAAAATTATGTATTCCACATCTTTTGTCTGGTCGAGATGTATTAGGTATGGCTCAAACTGGTAGTGGAAAAACTGCTGCTTTTGCTCTTCCTCTTTTGAATAATATTATTTCTTCCTTACGATCGCCTCAAATTTTAGTTTTAACACCAACTAGAGAATTAGCTGTACAAGTAGCTCAGGCATTTTCAGAATTTTCAAAATATATAATAAATATAAAAGTTCTTCCATTATATGGTGGTCAAAGATACGATATACAATTAAAAATATTAAAATATGGACCTCAAGTGATTGTAGCTACTCCTGGTCGTCTATTAGATCATTTAAAAAGAGGGACACTAAAGTTAACTAATCTAAAATCACTTGTTTTAGATGAAGCAGACGAAATGTTACGAATGGGTTTCATAGAAGACGTTGAAAATATCATGAAACGTTTACCTAAAAAACATCAAACAGCATTATTTTCTGCGACTATGCCTAATATTATTAGAAATATTGCAAAAAAATTTATGGTATCTCCTAAAGAAATTAAAATTCAATCTAGTATTACAACTAGACCTAACATTCAACAAAATTACTGGTTGGTAAATGGAAAAAAAACTGATGGTTTAATACGGTTTCTAGAATTTGAAGATTTTTCTGCTACAATTATATTTGTACGTACAAAAAATGCAACCTTAGAAGTTGCTGCAGTATTAGAACGTCATGGATATAACAGTTCTGCATTAAATGGTGATATGAATCAAAATTTGAGAGAGCAAACATTAGAACGATTGAAAGATGGAAGATTAGATATTTTGATTGCTACTGATGTCGCTGCAAGAGGTTTAGATGTAGAACGTATTAATTTAGTAATTAATTATGATATTCCAATGGATGTAGAATCTTATATTCATAGAATTGGACGTACTGGTCGCGCTGGTCGCACTGGAAGAGCTTTACTTTTTGTGGAGTATCGTGAACGACGTTTATTAAAAAATATTGAACGAATCATTAAACAACCGATTATTAAAATTGAATTACCTAATATTAATTTATTAAGAAAATATAGAATAAATAAATTTTATAAAAAACTTTCTGATACTTTAGAAAGTAATAATTTAAAAGAATATTACGAATTATTAAAAAAATTTAATATTAATGATAAATATGATATATATATGATAGCCGCTGCTTTATTAAAAATAGCAGAAGGTAAAAGAAAATTAATTATTAAAGATTCAAAACCTATTAATAATGTTTTAGATATAAAAAATAATAATCAAATCAGAAAAATTAATATTTTTAAAAATTATAAAATAAGAACAAGTATGAACTTATATCGTATTGAAGTTGGTCGTAATGATGGAGTGGAGGTTAGGCATATAGTAGGGGCAATTGCTAATGAGGGGAAAATACACAGCAAAAATATTGGTAATGTTAGAATTTTTTCTGAATATTCTACTTTAGAATTATCTAGTACGATATCAAATGATTTTTTAAAAAAACTATTACAAACGAGAATTTTAAACAAACCTATTAGAATTAAATTATTAGAACTGAATCATAAAAAACGCTATAATAATAAATGATTCATTGCATAATGAGTTCTTTTATCAAGATATTTTATTACGATTTTTGCGACTGAAAAATATAATTATAATAATTATTTTTATTACTTTTGTTATGTATTTTTCAATTTTTGTATCTTATGCCACTTTGTGGCATATTTGTATTAATGATATTAATTTTGTATTGCTATAGCATCAATTTCTATTTTTGAGTTTTTTGGTAATTTATTTACTTCAACACATGTTCTAGATGGAAAATTTGAATCATTTTTTATAAAGAATTTTTGATATATTTGATTAATTTTTTTTATATCATTCAGATTTGTAACAAATATTGTCATTTTTATGATATTATGGACATGTAAATCTGCTTTTTCAATAATATTTTTAATGTTTTTTAAGACTTGAAGTGTTTGTTGCTCAATATCTTCGGATATAATTTTACCATTGTTATTTATTGGTATTTGTCCAGATACCATCAAAAGGTTGTTTATTTTTATACCTTGAACATATGGACCAATTGGTTGTGGTGATTTTTTAGTGTTAATTATATAAGACATATTATTCCTTATTTTTTATTATTATTTATATTTAATTATATCAGTATCATTTAAAGTTAAAATCATTAATGCTTTTATTGTATGCAATTTATTTTTTGATTTCTGAAAAATTGTTTTATTATGATTATTAAATACGGTATTGGTAATTTCAATACCATTATGAAATTTATATTTTTCAGAAATTTTTTTCCTATAATTGTTGAATTATCATGTAAAGTTGGCAAACAATGTAATACTTTTATATTTTTATTATTAGTTAATTCTAACATTTTACTATTAATCTGATATTTTTTAGTAATGATATTTTTTCTTTTAATGAATTTTTTCTATCTCCTATAGAAATCCAAACGTCTGTATAAATAAAATCGACATTTTTTACTCTTTCTTGAATATCTTCATTAATTTTAATTTTTTTTTATTTTATATTATATTTATTTAAGATATTTTTTTAAGAAAAAATTTTTTTGGTACTACTAATCTTAATTCAAACCCTAATATTATTGAGGCTTCCAATATGGTATTTGTAATATTATTAGATGCATCACTTAAATAAGCATATTTTATTTTTGAGATTTTTTATTTGGTAAAAACTCTTTCATAGTCATAATATCTGATAATATTTGTTTAGGATGATATTTTTTGGTTAAGTCATTCCAAATAAGTATTTTGGAAGATCTAGATAAAATTTTAATAATATTATGATTTATTCCATGATATACGATAGTATCATATAGATTTTCTAAAACTTTAATTGTATCAATTAAAGATTCTTTATATTGTAAATGTATGTGTTTCCTGTATTTAAATAATTAAAATATGCTCCTTATTCAGAGGCAGCAATTTCGAAAGAACATCTTGTTCTTGTGGATTCTTGTTTAAAAATTAAAGCAATTTTTTTATTTTTGAGATACTTTATTTCTTTTTTTTATTTCTTTTTTTTTAATATGATGGATAATTGAATAATATTATAAATTTCTTTTTTATTAAAATCAGATGTTTTTAAAAGTTTTTTGTATGAGCTATTCGTTTTATGTTATTTTTAATCATTGTTTGTTATATGAAAATTATTCTAATAAATATTATCATCATTATGATGATGACATAAAAAATCAATGTAATGAGAAATGTGTATAAAATTATAGTTGATACTAATTAGAATAGTGTTGTTTAATTCATAAAAAGTATTTATATGAATTAAATAATAATATATTTTTTTTATATTCATTAGATATTTTATATATAAATTATTCATTTTATTAAATAATTTTTAATATGTTATTTTGAATTAAATTTTTATATATAAATAGTAATAATAATTATTATATTATTTATAAATAAAAATATTCACATAATGATTTAAAAAATGAAATATTTTATTTATTAATTAAAAAAAAACTTAGATATTATGAATGATGAATTGACGAATTTTTTAAAATTAATTCTAATATTATGATTATAGTATAATTTTTATTTTATTTTTTAAAAACGGATATTAAATTATTTTTATTTTTATCTGTTATAATAATTTTAAATATTAATTATTTAATTTATAAATTAAAATTAATTTTTTGATACTCATATAAATATAATTATTTATCTAAGAGATATGAATTTTATGGATACATTATTTTTTTTATATTTATTTTTATATAATATTTAGTATATAATTTTTTATTTTTAAAAATTCAAAATATATATTAGTATAATAATTTTCAATTATTAAAAATAATATGATTCATATTTTAAAATTTTACAATTATTATAAAAAATTATATTTTATTATTAATTTTTTTAAAATAATTATTTAATTTACAGATAATATATTATTATATTTTTTATTAAAATAGTTAAATTTATTAATTTAAAAGATTTATTGTTATTATTAATATTATATATATTACATTAATTTATAAAATTGATGTATGTAGAGTCTAATTTAATTCATGATGAATTTAAGAATAAATATGGAAAAAAAATATAATCCAAATAAAATTGAAGAAAAATTATATCATTTTTGGTGTAAAAATGGTTATTTTACTCCAAATCATCGATCATGTCGTGAAAGTTTTTCTATTATTATGCCACCACCGAATATTACTGGTAGTTTACATATGGGTCACGCATTTCAAAATACAATTATGGATATTTTGATACGTTATCATCGTATGCAAGGTAAAAATACTTTATGGCAAATGGGTACAGACCATGCTGGAATTGCAACACAAATAATAGTATTAAAAAAAATGAGATCTAAAAATAATTATGATGTATCTACAATTAAAAAAGATTTTTTCATTAAAAAATGTTGGGAGTGGAAGAATCAAATTCAAAATAATATTATTTATCAAATAAAACGTTTAGGAAGTTCTGTAGATTGGACAAGAACACGATTTACTTTAGATGAAATTTCATCTAAAGGTGTAAAAAAAGCTTTCATTAAATTATATGATGATGGATTCATTTATAGAAAAAAAAAATTATCTCATTGGGATATTAAACTACAAACAGTAGTATCAGATTTAGAAGTGGAATATCATACTAAAATTGGAAAAATGTGGCACATTAAATATTTTTTCTTAAAAAATGATAACACATTTAATAAAAAAAAATATTTAATTGTTTCTACTACTAGACCAGAAACTTTGTTAGGTGATGTTGCAGTTGCTATACATCCTGATGATGATAGATATAAAAGTTTTATTGGATGTCGTGTTTATGTTCCATTAGTTAATAGATGTATTCCTGTAATACAGGATGAATTTGTTGATATGAAAAAAGGTACAGGTTGTGTAAAAATAACCCCTGCACATGATTTTAATGATTATAAATCTGCAATAAAACACAAATTACCTTTGATTAATATTTTTGATCTTAATGGAAATGTTGTTAGTATTTGTAGTATTTATGACATCGATGGTAATATTTTAAAAACAAATAATATTAATATTCCTAATGAATTACGTGGATTACATTTTCTAAAAGCAAGAAAAAGAATTGTATCTCTATTAAAACAGTTTGATTATTTAAATCATATTTCAAAAGAGACTATTACTGTTTCATATGGTGACAGAAGTGGTGAAATTATTGAACCAATGCTAACTGATCAATGGTATCTTCGTACTTCAAAAATATCTGAAAATGCTATTCAAGCAATTATAAAAAAAAGAATTATATTCTTACCTCAACAATATAAAAATATGTATTTATCCTGGATGAATAATATTGAAGATTGGTGTATTTCTCGTCAGTTATGGTGGGGTCATAAAATTCCAGCATGGTATGATGATTTGGGTAATATTTATGTTGGATATAATGAAGAGGAAATTCGAAAAAAGTATAGTATATCAAAAAATATTTTTATTTTTCAAGATTCAGATGTTTTAGATACTTGGTTTTCATCAAGTTTATGGACATTTTTATCTTTAGATTGGCCTCAGAAAAAAAATTTATTAAATTCTTTTCATCCAACAACAATACTTGTTAGTGGTTTTGACATCATATTTTTTTGGATTGCAAGAATGATTATGATGACAATGCATTTTATTAAAGATGAGAATGGTAACCCTCAAATTCCATTTAAAAAAATTTATATTACAGGTTTAATAAAAGATGAAAGTGGTCAAAAAATGTCTAAATCTAAAGGTAATGTTTTAGATCCATTAGATTTAATTGACGGTACTAGCTTATCCTGTTTATTGCACAAAAGAAAATTATTAAATTTAAAAGATAATTTACAAAATGAAATAAATGAAAGAACCAAAAAAATGTTTCCCAAAGGTATTCAGGCTTTTGGTGCTGATGCGTTACGTTTTACTTGTGCTTCATTGTCTTCGATGCAACGCAGTATTAATTGGGATATGAATCGATTACAGGGTTATAGAAATTTTTGTAGTAAAATTTGGAATGCTGGAAATTTTATTTTAATTAATACTCAAAATATAGATATGAAATTTATTATTCATAATAAAAAAGATTTTTTCTTTAATATTTGGATTTATCAAGAATTAAATTGTACCATTAAAAAGTACCGTCGAGCTTTAAATGATTATAGATTTGATTTAGCTTCAAAAATTTTATATGACTTTTTTTGGAATAAATTTTGTGATTGGTATTTAGAGATTGCAAAAATTATCATGAATACTCAACTAGTACATGAAATTCAAAATACAAAATATACATTGTTATATATTTTTGAAATTTTTTTGAGATTAGCTCATCCGATTATTCCTTTTATTACAGAACATATTTGGAAAAAAATTAAAAATTTTTTAAATATAAAAGATCAAACAATCATGTTACAAGAGTTTCCAGAATTTAATAACAGTTTGGTATCGTATAATGTTTTAAAAATTATGGTTTTCTTACAAAAAATGATTTCTTTTTTAAGAAAAATTCGGATA
Source organism: Buchnera aphidicola (Panaphis juglandis) (assembly GCF_964059065.1). Lineage (NCBI taxonomy): Bacteria > Pseudomonadati > Pseudomonadota > Gammaproteobacteria > Enterobacterales > Erwiniaceae > Buchnera > Buchnera aphidicola. Next base: position 278,491 of record NZ_OZ060378.1, on the reverse strand, counting down.
CTATTAAATATTAAGTATAATATTTTATTATCTGTATTAATTTTTACCACAGATATGGAATATAAAAATTTTATTTTATCATATATTAAATTAATTAAAAAAATTGGATATATAAAAGAAATTATTTTTTCAAATACTCATGATATTTTTCCAAAAAATTCTATTATGGAAATAATTGATAATAATAAAGTTTTTGTTATAATTAATTTTAAATTTGATATATTTTTAAAAATAAAAGATATAAAAAAAAAAATAAATAATTTTGATAAAAAAATTTACTCTATTAATCAGATATTGTCTAATATTGATTTTTTAAAAAAAGCTGATAAAAGTATTATTAATAAAAAAAGGAATTATTTAAAAACATTACTAGTAGAAAAAGAAAATTGTTTTCAACAAATTTTATTTTTTAAAAATTTTAATAAAAATCACCAATAAATTAAACTGTTGAATATAATATTATTTATTATTATTTTCACTATAAGGTTGATTCATGTCATTATTACATAATATTTATTCAAAAAAAAAATTAAAATCTGATTTATTAAAAAATTATTCATATCGAATTACACTATCATTTTATAAATATTTTGACATATCAGATCCATATGCATTTCGAAATCTAATTTATGAAAAATTTTATGAGTTAAAAATACTGGGTCGAATTTATATTGCTAAAGAAGGTATTAATGCTCAAATAAGTATTTCAAAAAAAAAAATAAATATTTTTAAAGAATTTTTATATAATATTAATGATAATTTTCATAATATACATATCAATTATGCTTTAAATGATAAACCATCATTTTGGGTGTTACAAGTAAAGGTTAAAAAAACAATTGTAGCCGATGGTCTTGTTCATAATATTTTTGATCTTAAAAAATCTGGAACATATTTACAACCAATTCAAGTAAATGATATGATAAAAAAAAAAAATACTGTTGTTGTAGACATTCGTAACGATTATGAATATGCAATTGGACATTTTGAAAACGCGATACATATACCTGGATCAAAATTTCGTGATCAATTGAAAGTAATTGTTCCTGAATTAAAAAAATTTAAAAACCATAATATTGTTATGTATTGTACAGGAGGAATTCGTTGTGAAAAAGCAACATCATGGATTAAAATACATAATTTTCAAAATGTTTACCACATCTATGGTGGAATTTTAAATTATATTAATGAGTCACGTAAAAAAGGTTTTTTAAGTATGTTTCAAGGAAGAAATTTTGTTTTTGATAATCGTATGACAGAAAGGGTATCACATCATGTTTTTTCAAAATGTAAAAATTGTGACGTACCATGTAATTATTATATTAATTGTAAAAACAACTATTGCCATAAGTTATTTCTTCAATGTAAAATGTGTAATACAAAATATAGTGGTTGCTGTTCTAAATTATGTAAGAAACTATTTCTTAAGAGTTTATAAAATAATTTATATAAAATTATTATTAATATTTTTACTTTTAAAAGTTAATATTAATATATTTGATAATTATTTTATATTATTTATATAAAAATATAATTTTTTTCTTGATTTTTTTAAAATATTTAATATATAATTTAATATATTAATAATTTATATACTTTAAATGAGAATAATATCGGTATGTTTTGAATACTATAAAATAAGGTGATATAAAAATGAGAATAGTATCAATTCATAATGTATATACTAATGAGAACTTAATTAATAAAGAGGTTAAAATTTTCGGATGGATTAGAAATAGAAGACATTCAAAATCTGGAGTTTCTTTTATTGATATTTACGACGGTTCTTGTTTACAAATCATACAATGTATTGTAAAAAAAAATATTATATCAAATTATAATTCTGAAATTTTAAAAATCAGTATTGGATGTTCAGTTTGTGTGATTGGAAAAGTAATATCTACCTTAGATAAGTATCAAAAGTATGAATTACAAACTAATACTATTAAAGTAATCGGTTGGGTTGAAAAAGCACATCAATATCCTATTTCATCGAAAAAGCATACTTATGAGTATTTAAGATCTGTACCGCATTTACGATCACGTACTCATATCATTGGGGTGATCACTAGAATTAGAAATAATCTTTTTCATGCAATACATAAATTTTTTTATAATAATAATTATTATTGGATACCCACTCCAATTATTACGAGTTTAGATACTGAAGGTTCAGGATCAATGTTTCGTGTATCAACATTAGACATGAATAATATTCCTAAAAATAAAATTGGTAAAATAGATTTCAAAAAAGATTTTTTTGGTCAAGAAGCTTTTTTAACGGTATCTGGTCAATTAACAGCAGAAGCATATGCATGCTCTATGGGAAAAGTTTATACATTTGGTCCAACGTTTAGAGCTGAAAATTCTAATACAACTCGTCATTTGTCAGAATTTTGGATGCTAGAAGTTGAACAATCGTTTTCAAATTTAGAAGATATTATTAATATATCGATTAAAATGCTAAAATATGTAGTTAAATTCGTACTTAAATATTGTAAAACCGATATGGATTTTTTATATAATAATATTGATAAAAATATTTTTAAACGTTTAGAAACTTTTTTATTTTCTGATATGGTTCATATAAATTATGAAGACGCAATCGAAATTTTATCATATTCTAAAAAACATTTTAATAATGAAATTAAATTTGGAATGGATTTATCTATAGAACATGAAAAATATCTTATTGAACATTTTTGCAATATTCCAATTGTAATTAAAAACTATCCAAAAAATTTAAAAGCATTTTATATGCGTGTTAATGATGATAATAAAACTGTTGCTGCAATGGATTTGTTAGTTCCAAAAGTTGGAGAAATTATTGGTGGATCACAACGAGAAGATAGAAAAAATGTTTTAAAAGAAAGATTTTTAGAGTTAGATCTAAATATTAAAAATTATTCTTGGTATATAGATTTGCGTCGATATGGAAGTGTTCCTCATTCAGGTTTTGGTTTAGGTTTTGAAAGATTAATGTCTTATATTACTGGAGTTAAAAATATAAAAGACATTATTCCATTTCCAAGAACAGTACGAAATATTTTATGTTAAGAAAATTATTGTATTAATATATTAATTTTAATATATAATTATTAGTGTATTTTTTATTTCACATATTCTATTAATAATAATTTTATTTTTTAATTATTATTAATAATTTTAAATAATTTTTCAATAAGATGAGAGTTAATATGATGAGTATCAAAAAAATTATAGTAATGGTATTTGCTGTTTTATGTTCTATCAATGTTGCACATGGAATCACAATTTATAATGATAATAATTTAACAATAAAAACACATGTTAAAGTGAATCAAAATAAACAATATGCATGTAATATTAAAAATGGTAAAAAAAATTATCGAATTTATAATCGTTTTTTAAGTTGTGTTTTCTTTGGAACTAAACAAGATAGTGAAGATATTATTAGTTATTTTACTTTAGGATATGATTTTAATAATTCTAATATTTTAGTGAATCATTATAAAGTTAACTCAAATACTATGACCCCATTAGTTTTTGGATACTGTATTAATCACATAGGAAATATAGAATTTGGTAGAGATTATAATTTAATACATGATTTAAATAATATAACAAAAAGATTTGTATATAAGGATATGAATTCAAAATTAAATATTTATCGTGATTTAATGTATCATATGCATAAAACAGCAACCTATAAAAATCACGGATTTTTTGGATTAATAGATAATTTAACTATAGCATCGCAGTATCAAAAAATTAAGAGTAATTCATATTATCACCCCCAAGAAATTATAAATAATTTAATACAGTATGATTTTAAAAGTATCGGTATGAGTATATCTGGTGTATATTTAACAAATTTAAATAATTATTTAAATCCTAATCAATTTAATTATAAAGAAAATATAACAAAATCATATGCTTTATCTATGAAGTATTCTGTACATCATGTATATATTGCAGCATTTTACAGTTCTAGTAATCATATAAAACCCAGTTTTAACAATATGGTTTTATTAAATAATGTTCAGCATTTAGAATATTTTGCTGAATATCAATTGTTTTCAAAATGGTTTATATCAATTGGTTATTTAAATATTAATTGTAAAAAATTATTATGTCAACAACATAATAATTCTATTACTCATATGTATCGGTTTCATACGCATCAATTTTTAAATTCATTACATCAATTTAATATTTCTTTGAAATATCATATAAATCAATATTCTGTTTTATATTTTAATAATAGAACTAATTTTTTTAATATGAATCCTATAAAATTATCTTCTATTAAAAATATCATTGAAGGTGGAATATTTTATTACTTTTAAAAAAATTTTATAAATATATTTATACTTCTACTATTATTTATTATTAATATTTATATTCTATAGTAGTAGAAGTCATTTATATTAAAAATGAACCATGTTATTCCATATGATAAAATTTATATCATGGGATCATATTTTTATTGTATGTAAAATTTTTAATTAGATTTTATATAATCATCCATTTCAGTTTTTAAATTGTCAGATTTTGTTCCGAAAACTATTTGGACTCCGAGACCAGAAATAATAATTCCTGAAGCTCCCATTTTTTTTATTTTTATTTGATTAATTTTTGAAATATCTTTAACAGTAATTCTAATTCTTGTAATGCAAGCATCTAAATGTTGGATATTTTTTTTTCCACCTAGTGCATAAACTAACAATTTTGCTAATTCTTTTGTTGTTTTATATGTATTGATTTGTTGATTATGTTCCCTACCTGGAGTATTTAAATTAAAATATTTTATACAACAGTAAAAGATAATATAATATATAAAACCGTATACTATTCCTACAACAGGAAATAACCATATTGATTTACCATTCATACTTAATATAATGAAATCAATTAATCCATGTGAAAAACTAGTTCCTGCATGCATTCCTAAAATAATACAAATTTGAAATGCTAAACCAGATAAAATAGCATGTATAACATATAATATTGGTGCGGTTAACAAAAATGAAAACTCAATAGGTTCTGTAATTCCTGTCAGAAACGCTGTTAATGCTGCAGAAATCATAATACCACCAATATGAGCTTGGTTTTTTTTATGCGCACATCTCCAAATTGCAAATGCTGCTCCTGGAAGACCGTACATCTTAAATAAAAAACCTCCAGCTAATTTTCCAGCAGTACGGTCACCAGCCATATAACGTGCAATATCTCCATGAAATACCTGACCTAATGAATTAGTATATGAACCAATTTGCATTTGAAATGGAACATTCCAAATATGATGTAATCCGAATGGAACTAGCGCTCGTTCTACAAAACCATATATTCCGAATGCAAGAATAGGGTTTTGGTAGGCAGCCCATTTTGAAAAAATTTGAATACCAATACTAATTGGAGGCCAAATGCATGATAATACACAACCAAAAAATATTGCAGATAATCCAGAAATCATAGGAATAAAACGTTTTCCAGAAAAAAAACCTAAATATTCTGGTAATGAAATTCTTGAAAATTTGTTAAATAAAATTGCAGTAATGATTCCAGAAATAATTCCACCTAATACCCCAATATCACAGAAATTCTCATTAGAATGGACAATGATTTTAGTGTGTAATAAAACTATTGGAATAATAATTGATGTTGTTTGTATCATAATTTCATGACAAATTACTGCAGCTAATGCAGCAATACCATCATTATTAGTAAACCCTAAAGCAATTCCTATTGCAAAAATTAATGGTATATTATTAAATACAGAACCTCCTGCTGAGGCCATAATATGTGAGACAATTTCTGGTATAATTCGAAAATGTGCTGATCCAATCCCTAATAAAATACCAGAAATTGGAAGTACAGATACTGGCAACATTAATGATTTACCTAGTTTTTGTAAATTCGAAAAAATGTTTTTAAACATATAAATACCTCTATTATAAATACTATTATCAGTATTTTAATAACATTATTTTAATATACATTTTGGAACAGTGAATAAAAATTTTCTTTCATTTTTTTTTTAAGATGATCTATACTAATATTTCTTAAATTAGCAATATGTTTTGCAATATAAATTAAATAATGTGGTTGATTGAATTTTCCCCTATGTGGTTCTGGTGTTAAATATGGAGCATCTGTTTCAATTAATAATCGATCTATAGGAACAAATTTTGCCGATTCTTGAACATTTTTTGCATTTTTAAATGTTACAATTCCAGAAAAAGAAATATAAAAACCTAGATTCAAAAATTTTCTTGCAGATTCAATATCTCCAGTAAAAGAGTGGATAATACCTGAACAGGATTTAAATTCTTGACTTGATAATATTTTTATAGTTTCTAGAATTGAATTTCTAGTGTGTATAATAATTGGTTTTTTATATTTTATTCCTAGTCGAATTTGTTGTTCAAAAATTTTTTTTTGTATACTCTCATTGTTATAGGAGTGATAGAAATCTAAACCAGTTTCACCTATTGCAATAATATTGTTATTTTTTGAAAGTATTTTTGATAATTGATGAATATTATTTTTATCCTGTATATTTTTATATAATGGATGTATACCACAGCTGTATAAAACATTTGATGTATTTTTAAAATTATGAAGAGATTTCTCATAATCTTGAATAGAAGTTGCTACTGTTAAAATTTTTTTTACATCACAAATACGTGCACTATGTAGAATATCTTTTATATTACAATTAGAATTTAATGACTGTATAAGATTCAAATGACAATGCGTATCAATAAAATGCATATAATATTTACTCATAATGATGAAATAATTTAGATTTTATGATTAATTATGTCCCATTTTAATAAGTTTTTTACTATTAAAAATTCTATATGAAGGTTTTTTATATTACGTAATTGATATTTACATACTATCCATGATTTTAAAATTAAATAAAGTTCATCATATGAATATTTTTTAGACAATTGATTAATTAATTCCATATAATTTATATTAATTAGAAATAAAAAACATTTTTTTTGAAATTTCATTGCGTCTAATAATAGTAAAATTATCCAATGAATCTTTATAAGAATATTGTCTTCGGTTAAGAATGACAAAAGTATTAAAAAATTATTATTATTTAACGCATAAAAGATTTTTTTATATAAATTTTTACGATTCATCCAATATTTTTTTTGTAATGCTTGTTTTGTTAAAAAAGGATCATAATTATTAATTCGTAGTTCAATCAAAGATAATTCTTTTGAAGATTTTGTATAATTTATCAACCAATTTAAAATTTTATTTTCATTTGGTGTTGAAAAAAGATATGATAGACATCGACTTTTCAATATAGGATATACAGTGGTTTGAATGTCATTACCAATAAAAAAAAATGTATTTTTTGGAGGTTCTTCTATGATTTTTAATAATATGTTTATTCCAGATTCTGTGAGTTTAGAATATTGTGGTATCCATAGTATTTTTTTTCCTTTTTGTTGTTGAGTATTTTGAATAGAATGCAATATATTTCGAATATATTCAATTTCTAGATTTTTATTTTTTTGATTTAAATATATAATGTATAAATTAGGGTGTTTTCTATTTTTTGTTAAATAACATCCTTGACATTTGTTACAGAAATTAAAACCGTTTTTTTTATTACATAGTATCCATCTAATAATAGCAAATATAGTATAAAAGGTATTTTGAATATTATATGATTCGAAAAGAATAGCATGATGTAATTTTTTTTTCTTATAATATGAAATAATTTTTTTATATATATTTTCTAACCAGGGATAATGTGTCATTTATATTTCTTTAACCACTCAGTAAATTGATTAATAATATCATGATGCACAATATTTATTTTTAAATTTGCATTAATAAAAATTTTTTTATTTATTTTAGATAACATTTTTAAATACATATTTCGTGTTCTTATAAAGAATTCTAAATTTTTTTTCTCAATGAAATCTAATTGATTTCTAAATAAAATACGATGCAATGCTTTTTTTGGTTGAATATCTAAATATATAGTTAAATCTGGAGTTAATTTCCCTACTATCATTTTTTTTAAAAAAAATATATGTTTTTTATTTATTTTAAATCCTCCACCTTGATATGCTAATGATGACAAATCATGACGATCTGCAATAACCCATATATTTTTTTTTAATGATGGTTGGATTTTGTTTTTTATTAGCTGCATTCTTGCAGCATAAATTAATAATAGGAGGGTTTTTTGATGTAGAGTTTCATATGGACAATGATTTTTTATAATTTTCCTGATTTTTTCTGATAATGGAGTACTACCAGGTTCACGTACAATAATATTTTTAATTTGATTTTTATCTAGTTTATGTTTAATAATTTGACATGCATTGGTTTTCCCTGAACCGTCAATACCTTCTACAACAATAAATTTACTTTTTTTATGATTTTTATTCTTCATTTCATGCATTGTTTTAAAAAATCTTATATATGTTGTTTTAGTTTATGAATACATTCTATTATATCTTTTAGATAAACAAATTTTTCAATATCTGTATCAGAAATTTCAATATTGAATTCTTCTTCTATAGTCATTACAATTTCGATAATATCCAGTGAATCTATTTTTAAATCGTCTTTTAAATTAGTATTTTCTTTAAGATTTAAAATATTAATTTCTAATATTTTAGAAATAATTTTTTTAGTTCTTTTTTTGATAGTATTCATAGGCGAATTTTAATATCTAAAGTAGTGGTTTTATAAAGTATATATTTTTATATTACATGTATAATTTAATAATTAATATTTTTATTTTTATAAATATTAATTCATATACATTCCTCCATTAATATGGAGAGTTTGTCCAGTGATATATGAAGCTTCTTCTGAAGATAAAAATAATATTGCTGCTGCAATATCATTTGCTTTACCAAATTTTCCCATAGGTATGCTTAACAAGTATTTTTTTTTTTTTTTTTGATGAATATTTTTTGTCATCCCAGAATCTATAAAACCTGGAGCAATAACGTTAGATGTGATACCATACTTTGCTACTTCTAGTGCTAAAGTTTTATTGAATCCAATTATTCCTGATTTTGTTGTTGCATAATTAATTTGTCCAATATTACCAATGCTACCAGAAATTGATCCTAAAGTGATTATTCTACCATACTTTTTTTTCATCATATATTTAATAACTTGTTGGGATATATAAAATACTGATGTTAAATTAGTTTCTAAAACATTATTCCAGTTTTTATAATTCATATTTATTAACAGTTGATCGTGATTAATGGCAGCATTGTTGATCAGTATATCAATTTTACCAAATTCTGTATAAATGTTTTTTATATTTTGTGATACCTTAAAAGTATCATTTATATTTAAAATAATTCCAAATCCATTATTTTTTAGTTGTTTATTGATAATATTTTTTCCTTGAATACTTCTTGATGTTCCAATAACAAATATATTTTTTGAAGACAATTTTTTTATTATTGTTTTACCAATACCTCGATTTGCTCCAGTTACAATTGCAATTTTTTTATTAGTACTAATCATAATGGTTATTTAATAGTTGTAAAATATAATTTATATTTTTTATTGAATTGATTGATATGAATTTTTTATTATTTTTTTTTTTATATGTCCTTGTTAGGAAATCATTAGTACCAACTTCTAATATAATATCAGATTTTGATATAATAAATTTCATTGTTTTTTCCCATTGAACAGGTTTAAAAAGTTGTTCTATTAAAGATTTTCTTATTGTATGTTTTGATTTATATTGTGTTGTTGATGTACTACTAATAATAGGGTACTGAGTATTTTTAATATTAATTTTTTTTAATTTTTTGGATAAATTTCTTCTTATTTTTTTCATAATAGAGCAATGTGCAGCAATTGAGATCGGTAGCTTAATAGTATATTTTGCTCCCATTTTTTTACACGCAATGATTGTATTTTCTACTGATTTTTTATGTCCAGAAATTACAATTTGTTTATTTGTATTTATAGCTGCAATATTTACTATTTTATTTTTTGAATATTTTTTACATATATTTAAAATTTTTTTTTTTTCTAAACCAACAATCATATTCATTTGTAATTTATTTTTTAAACTTTGTTTATTCATCATTAATTCTCTTTTATGAACCAATTTTATAGCATCTGAAAATTTAATTGCATTACTACATACTAAAGCAGAATATTCACCTAAACTATGACCAGAAGCAATTATTGGTTTTATACCACTTATTTTTATCCAAAATCTATACAATGCTACTGAAGAAATAAAGGTAATCGATTGTATATACTGATGATGTTTTTTATTAACATTATTTTTATTTTTTATCATATTCCACATATTATTTTTTAAATATTCTGATGCTTCATAAAATGTATTTTTTATAATATGGTTATATTGATTTAAATTTATTAAGTGACATGGTTTTTGTAAACCTTGTCCTGGAAATATCATCGATACATTAATCATATTGATTTGAAATTAAAATTATTATTTAGTAAATGTTTTTTGAATTATATAGTATTTAAATATTTAACATAAATATGATGTACATATTTATGCTAATATAAATTTATTAATTTTTTTTACTTTTTTTTTTATTTGTTTGTAAGATTTTTTTACCTTTATAGAACATTTTTTTTGTTATGTTATGTCTAATATGTGTTTCTTGACTAAATTTATCTTTTGATAATAATGTTATTTTAAGATTATCATGAGATCTTCGCATTCCTCTTTTTGATCGTGTTGGTTTACTTTTTTGAACTGCCATATAGTATTTCCTTTATTAAAATATTTTATTTTTATATTAAGAATATAGTAATATTAAGATTTTAAGTTTTAAAAAAATGATAATAAAATATTATTATATTTTAAAATCATTTACATGTTTTTTAAAACGATTACTAATTGGAGCATGAATTAAACACTTTTGAAAATTTTTAGGATGTTGGAATTTAATACTTAAAGCATGTAGTAATAATTTTTTTTTTTTATATTTTTTATCAATATTATTGTCTAGAATGTAATTTCCATAAATGGGATCAAAAATAATTGGATGACCAATATATGAAGCATGTACTCTTATTTGATGTGTACGTCCAGTTTTTGGAGTAATATAAACTATTGTACTGGATTTTAGTTTTTTTTTTACTTTAAAAATACTAATAGATTTTTTACCATCATTATTAACAGAAATAATTTTTTTTTTATTTTTTATGATTTTTTTTTTTAGTGGTGTTTTAATAACTAGATTTTTATTTTTTAGATGTCCATGTAATAAAGCAAAATATTGTTTTTGGATTTCATTGTTTCGGAATTGTTCATGTAAACTTCTTAAAGCCATTTTTTTTTTTGCTAACATTAAAACACCAGAAGTATCTCGATCAATTCGATGTATTAATTCTAAAAAATGACATTCTGGTTTTAAGTATCTAAAAATTTCAATAATTCCAAATTTTAATCCACTACCTCCATGAACTGCTATTCCAGAAGGTTTATTAATAATTAACAAATAATCATCTTCATATAGAATACATGATAATAGTTTTTTTTTTAATTTTTTATTTAACATATGAGAAATGTTACTAGTATTTTTTAATTTCAAGATATCAGGATATGATAATATGTCTCCTGATTTTAATTTATAATATGGTAAAATTTTTTTTTGATTAATTTTAATAAAACCTTTTCTAATTAGTTTATATAATAAGTTTTTTTTAGTTTTTTGAAATTTAGAACATATGAAATTATCAATTCTTTGATCTTTCGTTTCATGAGAAATATGTAATGTAGAAACATTATTTTTAATATTCATTTCTCTTCATATAAATTTTAATTTTTAATATTTAACAGTATATAATTAAATATTTTATAATTTAAATATCATTAATTATTTAATAATATATTGGATATATTATATTTTAATGTATTTAATCATATGAATTTAAATTCATAATGGTTTTTAAATATTAAAATATTATTCAATTCAATAAAAATGTAATTTTTTATGCATCATGAATATTTTTTAAAATAATGTATTTTATTTGGATACTATTACTATAAATTTATAGTATATTATTAATTATATATGATTTTATTGAATGATATTTATATAATTTTTAATAAAAAATAAATTTTTGATATATTATATGTATTTAAAATTATAATTTTTTTATTTTTTTATTTTTTATTGAACAAATTTATATCGTAATGTTAATTTGAAAATTTATTTTATAATTTATTCTTTTTTAAGAATAAATTTTAAATTTTAAATATTTTATTATAGGATAATAAGATAAATTTTATTTTATCATAAAAATAAAATATATTATTTATTATTAAATTAATCCATATAATTTTTATAAATTGGAGGAGGAGAGATTCGAACTCTCGGATAAGTAGTACTCATCGGCGGTTTTCAAGACCGCTGCCTTAAACCACTCGGCCACCCCTCCAAAATATTTCAAATATTAAAATTAAATATTTTAAAATTAATTTCAATAAATAACATTCATATTATTATATAATATGAATAAATTGTAAAGAATTATTAATGATTCTTATTATGATATTACATAAAAATTTTAAAAAATAATTGGACAATATTTATAATAACGTTTAAAATAAAACATATGATTTGATAAATCATGTGGCGCGTTGACAGATTGGTGATGTGACGGACTGCAAATCCGTATAATCTGGTTCAATTCCAGAACGCGCCTTAAATAAATTAAAAAATCTTTGCCCGGATGGTGAAATCGGTAAACACAAGGGACTTAAAATCCCTCGGCGTAAAAGCTTTGCGGGTTCGATTCCCGCTCCGGGTATTATTAATAATAAAATTTTATTTATAAATTGATTGATAAACATTGAAGTGTTTTTTTTTAATTAAAATTTTGTAATTACCAAATGTTTTATTTAATATTTTTTTACATGATATATTTGAATGTAAAACAATTCTTAATTCACCTTTTTTATATAAAAATTTTTTTGATTCTTTAATAATTTTATAAATAATATTTAAATTATTTCCATTATTATAATGAGTTGGTGGGTTAGAAATAATTAAATTAAATTTATTTTTAACATTGGAAAATATATTACTGTAATATACATTACCTGATATTTTATTTTTAATTAAATTATATTTACTGCATATTAATGCAGTACTATTATTATCTACAAGTGTAATTTTTAAATTTTGAGATATTTTTTTCATTGCTATAGATAATATTCCTGATCCCGATCCGATGTCTAGTACTTCTCCTTTAATTTTTTTATTAAAAGTATCAATTAAAGTCATGCTTCCAAAATCAATATTTTTATATCCGAAAATTCCAGGTAATGTCATAATTTTAAAATTAAATAATTCATGTTGATGAAAATATTTTTTTAATTGAAATATTATTTTTTTTTTAATTTTTCCATAATATAAAGAACATTTTTTTTGGTAATCAATTTTTACCCATTCTATAATATTATGGAACATTTTTTTTATACTGTTGATTCCTAATTTATTTTTACCAACTACAAAAATTTCACTATTAGTATCCAATATTGATAATAAATATTTTAACTGAAATATGGATTCATTTTTATTTTTAAACCAAAAAAATACTAATATTTTACAATTTAATATGAAGGATTTTTTAGGAAGCATTCTAAATGAATAATTATCATTATGAATATTATTAATGATTTTTTTATCATAGTATTTTTGTAAATGAATTTTGTTATTTTTATTATTAAAATAATGAAAAATATTATCATGAATATTTCCAGAAAAAAGAATCGTTTTATCTTGAATATTATTTAAATTTTTGATTACCACCTTACTTTCATCAATTAACATAAATATATATAACCTATTTTTTATACTATTATGGTTTAATAACCCTATTAAATGTAAAAAAATTATATTAAAAATAATTATAATAATTTTCTCATATTAATATGATAATATTAAATAAGTAAATAATGATGATAAATATGTCATGTATGTTAAAAAAACAACCGATTGAATTTAAAAGTAGTGTTCTTACATGTCTCATGTTGTATATTAATAGTAATGCCGTAGATATGGTTCAACATGCAATATTAAAAAAAATAAAAGAAGCTCCTAGATTTTTTAATAACGCTTCAGTAATTTTAAATGTTCAAAATTTAACAGATTCTGTAGAATGGGAAGAAATGTATAAAGCAATCATAAATACTAGAATCAAAATAATTGGTGTTGATGATAACATGAAATATATAGTAAAAAAAAAAATTATAAAATCAGGTATACCGATTTTATCAAAAAATAAAAAAATTATTGAAAAAAGAGAATTATACTATAAAAATATTTGTAATCAAAATCATAAATTACTTCAAACTAAAGTAATTACTGTTCCGGTACGTTCAGGACAAAAGATTTATGTTCATAAATCTGATTTAATCATTATTAATAATGTTAATACTGGTGCAGAATTGATTGCAGACGGTAATATTTATATTTTTGGAATAATGAGAGGCCGTGTTTTAGCTGGGGTAAATGGAGATAAAACAAAAAATATTTTTTGTACCAATTTTTTTGCTGAATTGGTTTCAATAGCAGGAGAGTATTTATTAATAGATCAAATTGAACCTAATTTTATAGGACGCGGAGTGCGTATTTTTTTTAAAAATGATATTCTATCCATGATGTTATTATCATAAATTTAAATTTATTGGCTTGGAATAAATATATGTCGCGTATTATTACAGTTACATCAGGTAAAGGTGGTGTTGGAAAAACTACTTCCAGTGCAGCAATAGCAACAGGTCTTGCAAAAAATGGTAAAAAGACTATAGTAATTGATTTTGATATTGGCTTAAGAAATTTAGATTTAATTATGGGTTGTGAGAGACGTGTTGTATACGATTTAATTAATGTGATTGAAGGCGATGCTACTATTAATCAAGCTATTATAAAAGATAAATATACTGATAATTTATTTATTTTACCTGCTTCACAAACACGAAACAAAAGTTCTTTAACAAAAAATGGAGTTCATTTAATTTTAAATAAATTGTTAGATATGAATTTTCAGTTTATTATTTGTGATTCTCCTGCTGGGATTGAAAATGGTGCAGTTTTAGCAATATATTTTGCTGATGAAGCAATTATCGTGACTAATCCTGAAGTATCTTCTGTTCGTGATTCTGATCGAATGTTAGGGATTATTTCTTCTTATTCAAGAAGATCTGAAAAAAATTTATCACCAGTAAAAGAATTTTTACTATTGAATAGATATAATCCAGTTCGTGTGAATCAAGGAGATATGTTAAGTATGAATGATGTATTAGATATTCTTCGAATTCCATTAATTGGAGTTATACCAGAAGATGCTTCGGTATTGAAAGCATCAAATCAAGGAGAATCAATTATTTTAAATCATCATTCTCAAGCAGGACAAGCATATCTTGATACTGTAAACAGACTACTCGGAAAAAAATGTAAATTTAGATTTTTAAATGAAAAAAAAAATTTTTTTAAAAGATTATTTTGGAGATAAACAAGTGTCATTATTAGATTTTTTTTTATCTCGACGTAAAAATACAGCATCTATTGCAAAAAAAAGATTAAATATCATTTTTGAAAAAAAAAATAATATAATAGATACTAAAAGTTTTCTATCTTTAAAAAATGAACTATTGTTAATAATAAATAAATATATAAACCATACACCTAATATGCTTTCTTGTACAATGCATAAAAATACTTCACATAATTTTATTATAGAAATTAATTTATTAACCTATAAAAATTAATTTTATAAACAGTATTATTGAATAATATAATGAATTTTATGAAAATATAATAAATTTTTAATTATTAAAATATTTAATTTTTTATATTAAATATTTTATATTTAATTTTGGAAAAATAATGAGCGAAAAAATTATTATTTTTGATACGTCTTTACGAGATGGAGAACAATCATTACAAGCTAGTTTAAGTGTAAGAGAAAAATTAAAAATTGCATTTGCATTAGAACGAATGAAAGTTGACATAATGGAAGTTGGTTTTCCAATTTCTTCTCCAGGAGATTTTAATTCTGTCAGAGAAATATCAAAAAATATTAAAAATACAAAAATATGTAGTTTAGCACGTTGTCTTGATCAAGATATTGATGTTGCTGCAGATGCGATGTCAGTATTAAAAGATTTTAGGATTCATATTTTTTTAGGAACTTCACATTTACACATGAAATATAAATTAAAAAAAAAATTTGATGATATTTTAAATATGGCAATACGTTCTATTAAAAGAGCTAAACGCTATACTAATGACATTCAATTTTCTTGCGAAGATGCAGGTCGTACTTCTATGGATAATTTATGTAAGATTGTTGAACAAGTTATTCATCATGGAGCAACTACTATAAATATTCCAGATACTGTAGGTTATACATTGCCTAATCAATTTGGTGATATTATTCATACCTTATATGAAAGAGTCCCAAATATTGATCAAGCAGTTGTTTCAGTACATTGTCATAATGATTTAGGTATGGCTGTAGGGAATTCCATTTCTGCTATTCTTTCTGGTGCTAGACAAGTAGAAGGAACAATTAATGGTATTGGTGAAAGAGCAGGAAATGCTGCTTTAGAAGAAATTATTATGGCTATTATATCAAGAAAAGATATTCTTAAAGTACATACTACTGTTGAAAGTAAAGAAATATATAATACAAGTAAAATTATTAGTAAAATTTGTAACATTCCAATACCAAATAATAAAGCTATTGTTGGGAAAAATGCTTTTTCACATTCATCTGGTATACATCAAGATGGTGTTTTAAAAAATAGAAAAAATTATGAAATCATTTCTCCAAAAACAATTGGTTGGAAAAATGTTCAATTCAATTTAACTTCTCGATCAGGAAGAGCAGCGGTACGGCATCGAATGAAAAATATGGGGTATAAAGATAATGAATACGATATTAATAAATTATATGAATCATTTTTAAAATTAGCTGATAAAAAAGGTCAAGTATTTGATTATGATTTAGAATCTTTAGCATTTATTAAAAATCAAAACAAAAATTCAGAATATTTTCGATTACAAGATTTTAATGTACAATCTAACTGTAATGGATACTCATCAGCATTAGTAAAATTAATTTGTGGAAAAAAAATTGTGATAAAATCAGCTACTACTAATAATGGATCAGTTGATGCTGTATATCAAGCACTACATAAAATTTCTGGTTATTCTATATTCTTAAAAAATTTTCAATTGATTGCAAAAGGTCAAGGAAAAGAAACATTAGGTCAAGTAGATATCATTGTAAAATATAATAATCGTACTTTTCATGGATTAGGCTTGTCAACAGATATTATTGAATCTTCAGCAAAAGCTATGATAAATGTTTTAAACAGCATTTGGAGATCAAAACAAGTATCATTAAAATTCAAGAAACTAGAATCATAAATTATTTTATTCAAATTATATGTTTTTATTAACAAAATTATTTATGTATTAATTCATACATATAAAACTCATAATATTGTATAAATTAACTCTAAAAAAGTATATTATATGAAAAAAAACTTTTTTTTATCCGTTTTACCCGGTGATGGTATTGGACCAGAAGTTATGCGAGAAGCATATAAAATTTTAAATATATTGAAAAAAAAATGCTTCTTAAATTTAATTATTAATGAATATGATATTGGAGGAATTGCTATAGATAAACATGGTATTGCTTTACCTGAAAAAACATTAACGGGTTGTAAAAATTCTGATGCTATTTTATTGGGTTCTGTTGGTGGTCCAAAATGGCAATTTCTTCCAGATGTTCAACAACCTGAACGTGGAGCATTACTTCCTCTGAGAAAATATTTTAATTTATTTGCTAATATTCGACCTTCAATATTATATAAAGAGTTAAGTGATTTATCTCCTTTACGTGATGATCGTCTTGATTCTGGAATAGATATATTATGTGTTAGAGAATTAATTAGCGGAATATATTTTGGAAAATCTGGTTGTACTTTTGATCATCATAACCAAAAATATGCTTTTGATACAGAATTATATTATGAATCTGAAATAGAACGAATTACACATATAGCATTTAAAATTGCTTTAAAAAGAAAAAAATATGTTATTTCAATTGATAAATCTAATGTATTGAAAAGTTCAAAATTATGGCGTAAAACTGTTGATAAAGTCTCTAAAAAATACCCTAATGTAAAAGTATCACATTTATACATTGATAATGCTGTAATGCAGATTATTAATAATCCTAGTCAATTTGATGTGATTTTATGTTCCAATTTATTTGGAGATATTTTGTCAGATGCTTGCGCCATGATTACAGGTTCTATTGGAATGTTGGCATCAGCTAGTTTAAATGAAAAAGGTTTTGGTTTATATGAACCAGCTGGAGGGTCGGCTCCAGATATTCAAGGTAAAAACATAGCAAATCCTATTGCTCAAATTTTATCTGTTGCATTATTATTACGATATAGTATGAAATTATATGATTTATCAGATGCTATTTATGAATCTGTAAAAAATACATTAAAAAAAGGTTACAGAACATATGATATCAGAAATAATAATCAGGATTATTTAACAACACAACAAATGGGTGATATAATTTCCCAAAATTTAATTAAAGAGATATAATATGGGAAAAACATTATATGAAAAACTATATGATAACCATGTAGTTTATCATGATTCAGATTATACATCAATTTTATATGTCGATTTGCATTTACTTCATGAAGTAACATCTCCTCAAGCATTTAGTGGTTTACGATTAAAAAAACGTAAAATTAGATGTAATCACAAAATACTTGCAACTATGGATCATAATGTTTCAACAAGAACTAATAATATTCAATTATTAGATCATATGGCTAGAACGCAAATACAAACATTATCAAATAATTGTGATGAATTTAATATTCCATTATATGATTTAAATCATGAAAAACAAGGTATTGTACATGTTGTTGGTCCAGAACAAGGATTAACGCTGCCAGGTATGTTAATTGTATGTGGTGATTCTCATACTTCAACACATGGAGCATTTGGTGCATTATCATTTGGAATAGGAACATCAGAAGTAGAGCATGTGTTAGCAACACAAACAATTCAACAAAAACGTTTTAAAAACATGAAGATTGATATTTGTGGTACATTAAATTCTTATATTAGCGCTAAAGATATTATTTTATTTATTATTAGTAAAATTGGTGTTTCTGGTGGTTCAGGATATGTGATTGAATTTTGTGGTAGTGTTATTTCTCAATTAAGCATGGAAAGTCGAATGACAATATGTAACATGGCAATTGAAATGGGTGCAAAATCAGGAATCATCGCTCCTGATGAAATTACTATTAAATATCTAAAAAATAAAACATTTGCTCCAAAGAAAAAAAATTGGAATTTAGCAATAAAACACTGGAAAAAATTAAGATCAGACTCTGATGCTATTTTTGATAAATATTTTAAAATTGATATTAGTAATATTGCCCCACAAGTAACATGGGGAACTAATCCAAGTCAATGCATATCTATTGATATGCCTATTCCTAACTTAAAAACGTCTCAAAATTCTGAACAAAATATTACTAATGAAAAGTCTCTTTCATATATGGGGTTAAAACCAGGGATATTTTTAACAGATATTTCAATTAATAAAGTATTTATTGGTTCCTGTACAAATTCCAGAATAGAAGATTTAAGATCAGCTGCAAATATTATTAATAATATGCACGTACATAAAACAGTACAAGCAATTGTTGTACCAGGTTCAAAAGTAGTAAAAAAACAAGCTGAAAAAGAAGGATTAGATAAAATATTTATTAATGCAGGTTTTGAATGGAGATTACCTGGTTGTTCAATGTGTTTAGGGATGAATGATGATCAATTAAAAACAGGCGATCGTTGTGCATCTACTAGTAATAGAAATTTTGAACATCGTCAAGGTTGCAATAGTAGAACGCATTTATTAAGTCCATCTATGGCAGCTGCAGCAGCAATTTTTGGAAAATTTTATGATATTAGAAAATTAACATAAAAATAAAAAGATTTTGGAGTTAAAAATTGCAAAAGTTTATTTCACATACTGGGATTATTGCCCCTTTAAAATTATCAAATGTTGATACAGATGCTATTATACCAAAACAATTTTTACAAAAAATAGAAAAAACTGGTTTTTCAGAAAGCTTATTTTTTAATTGGCGTTTTATTAATGGAAATAAAAATCATATTAATACCAAATTTGTACTTAACGATCCAAATTATCAAAAATCAAGTATACTTATTTCATATGAGAATTTTGGTTGCGGTTCCTCTAGAGAGCATGCTGTTTGGGCTCTTTTAGATTATGGATTTCGTTGTATTATTGCTCCTAGTTTTGCTGATATATTTTATAGTAATAGTTTCAATAATAATCTTTTATTAATTAAATTAAATGAAAATAAAATACATAATATATTTTCTATAATTGATCATAATCCAGGAATTAAATTAAAAATAAATTTACTAGATAATGAAATTATAATCGATAATCAAAAATATAGATTTAATATTGATAATTTTCATCGTTTATTATTAATAAATGGTTTAGACAATATTGATTTAACATTGAAAAAAAAAAATAAAATTGAAAAATATGAAAAAAATATACCAAAGTTTTTTGTAAGTACAAAATAAACTTTTAAAAACATATTATTATAATTAAACTACATATATTTTATTTTATAAATGAAAATATGTAGTTCATTCAAATTGAATTTTTAATAATCAAGATTATTTAAATAGTTTAATTTAATGTTATTTAATGTAAAAAAATTTTTTTTTTGAATTTCAATTATTGTTAAAGGAATTAAATCTTGAGAATGTGATTCTGTAATAGAGATAATATTTAAAAATGGATTATTTTTATTTTTAATATGCATAATACCAGATCCAATAACATTCCAATTTTCTTTTAAATATTCAATTTTATAGTTCATATTTTTTATATTTAATAATTCTTCTTTTCCTTTTTTTTCCCATACATTAAAATCATTTCTAATATACTGTGCCCAATATACTTTTTTTTTATTTGCTAAATTACATACGATAATTTTTTTAAATTTATAACGTCTCCAACACTGTTCTGCTAATATTTTTAACGTTGAAATTCCAATTAATGGAATATTATATGGAATGGATAATCCTTGTGCAATATTTATTCCTAATCTTATACCAGTAAAATTACCAGGACCAGTAGTAAAAGATATAAAATGAAAATCTTTAATTGTAAAATTATTTATTAGTAATAATTTATGAAGAATTTTTAATATGTGTTTTTCGTGATTATAATCACATTTTTTAGATTTGCTTTGAATATTATTTTTATAAAATAATGAGATAGAAGTTTGATGTAATGATGTATCAATTGAGAGGATATTTTTATATATAGTCATAATATTTAATATTTTTATAAAAAGATACGCACTATAATTTATACGTTCTTTTATAATGTTCATAATAGTTGTTATTATTTTTAATAATTCTTATGAGATCAATATGATAATTTTTGACTTCAATAATTTTACATACGAGAGGCGGAATATAAATTAAATCTCCTGGATGAGGAACTTTACCATATTTATCAATTAATAGTCCAGATAAAGAAGAATAGTTTTTATTTTTACATAATAATTGAGGTATTTGTAAAACTTGTCCTAAAGTATGTAAATCAGCATTACCTTTTACTAACCAACTATTTTTCTCAATAGTAATTTCTGGAGTTTCATCAACATCAGGAAATTCACCTGCAATTGCTTCTAAAACATCTAATGGTGTAATTAACCCTTGAATTACACCAAAACTATTAGCAACAATTACAAAACTTCCTTTGGATTGTCTTAATATTGTAATTAAATTAATTGGATCTAGTGTATCTAATACAATAATGGGTGGGTTTTTAGAAGCAAATTTTTCAATTTGTCCAGTGTAATGATCTAAATATACTAATAATTCTTTTGCTCTTACAATTCCAATAATATTATCTAATTCTCCTCTGCATACTGGAAATAAACTATGTGGTGTATCAAGTAGTTTAATTTTTATTTGTTGTGTACTATGTTTTGTATTAATCCATGAAATATCTTTTCTTGGTGTCATTATGCTACGAATAGAACGAGCGGATAGTGTTAAAATACTTTTAATCATATATTTTTCATCATCATGAAAATTTTCTTTTGTTTCATGTGTAATATTTTTAAGATTTTTATCGTAATTATTATTGTATTTGTATAAAAATTTTTTTGGTTGAATGTGATTTTTTTTATTTATTAATCTAAAAATAATTTCAGTCACACGCTGTCGAATTGGTTTTAAAGATTCATTTTTATTCACATTGTACAATGTTACTTGATTAAAGCATTCAATTAACATGGAAAAACCTATTGATACATAAATATATCCCTTAGGTATATATATACCGAAAGATTCTGATACTAAACTTAATCCAATCATTAACAAAAAACTTAGACATAAAACTACAATAGTTTTATGTAAATTAATGAACTTTGTTAGTGGCTTTGATGCTAAAAACATTAAAATAGTAGCAATTATTACTGCAAGCATCATAATAAATAATTTATTTACCATACCTACTGCAGTAATAACAGAATCTAGTGAAAAAATTACATCTAAAACTACAATTTGAATAATAATGACCCAAAAACCAGAATAATTTTTATTGCTTTGTTGATGATTAGTTCTTCCTTCTAGTTTTTCATGTAGTTCAATAGTAGATTTAAATAATAAAAATAAACCTCCTGACAATAATATTAAATCACGACCAGATAAATTAAAATATTTATTATTAAAAATAGGGTGAGTTAATGTAATAATCCAAGATATCGTAGACAATAAAATTAATCGCATTGTTAAAGACAATCCTAATCCAACAACACGCGCCTTATCTCTTTTATTTGGGGGGAGTTTTTCAGACAAAATTGCAATAAATATTAAATTATCAATACCTAATACAATTTCTAATATAATTAATGTTAATAATCCAAGATAAGTTTCTGGATTTAATAAAAATGACATTAAGAACCCCGTTCAAAATAATTCATGTATTCAATTTTGTTAAATATAATTTTTATATTATGCATATGATTTTTTATGTAATGCATTAATTCGATCTTGAACTGGAGGATGTGAAGAAAATAAATTATAAAACGATTTTGATTGACCATTTATACAGTATGTTTTAATTTCTTCTGCTGTTTGTGGTTCAGTTACTTTTTTAAATTGTATTAATAAACAAAGCATTTTATCCCACCCAATACGTTTTGCAGCATCTGCATCAGCTCGAAATTCACGATATCTTGAAAATGACATTACGATCACGCTTGCTATCATTCCAAATAATGCTTGTAAAAAAATTGAAGCAACATAATTAATAAAAAAACCATAAGCTCGAACATAATTTGATCTTCTATGTTGAGATAAAAAATGAACAATGGATCTTGAAATAAATGTAGATATAAAAAATACAAATGTATTTATAACTCCTTGTAATAAAGCTAAAGTTACCATATCACCATTAACAATATGACTCATTTCATGTGAAATCACTGCTTGAATATTTTCTTTATTTAAATTATTTAATAAACCAGTAGATAATGCAATTAAAGAACTATTTTTACTATAACCTGTAGCAAATGCATTTACTGATTGTGTATGATAAATAGCAACTTCTGGTGTTTGAATTCCTAACTGACTAGCTTGATATCTTACAACATCTAATATCCAAGCCTCCATGGAATTACGTGGTCGATAAATAATTTGACCGTTTACAGATTTTAATGCTGACCATTTTGACAAAATTAATGATGTAATTGATCCACTAACACCAACAATAGATGAAAGAACCATTAAAGCTTTAATGCTATTAGATTTCATACCTGTTAAAAACAATACTGTCCCGAACATAAACATAACAGATAAGTTAGTAAGTAAAAATAAAATAACACGTATCATATGACTCATTTTCCTCTATTTACAATGAATCTTAATGTGATGTTTAAAAATATAAAAAAATCATGAAAATGAATATATTGAAATATTAATACAATTTTTTAATATTCATGTGTTTCGAAAAGTTATTTAGTATGATAATTTTTATCTTGATTTTTATATAATTTTGGACCACATGTTCCAGATGGATATAATGTTGGATGTATTTTATGTTTATTCCATAAATTAATTATAGAATCAATCCATGTCCATGAAGCTTCGATTTCTTCTCGAGAAACAAATAATGATTGATCATTTTTCATAACTTCTAGTAATAATCGTTCATATGCATCCGTAATATTTTTTTGGAAAATATCTGTGTAATTAAATTTTAAATGAGTTGGTTGAAACTGATATTTATTATTTATGTCAGGAGTTTTATTTAAAAATTGTATCTCTAATCCTTCATTAGGTTGCAATTTTATTTTTAATATATTACACATATTAATTTTATTAATATTAAATATTGAATTAGGAATATGATTCAAATATATAATAATTTCTGATTTTTTTTCTGAAAGACGTTTTCCTGTTTTTAAATAAAAAGGTACATTTTTCCATATTGGATGATCAATATATGTTTTAATAGATACAAATGTTTCGGTATTACTACTTTTTTTTGATCCTAGCTCTTCAAGATAACCAGGTACATTTTTATCATCAACAATTCCAGAAGTGTATTGTCCTCTTATTGTATCTATATGAATATTTTCTGAATTTATACTACGCAATGATTTTAATATTTTTATTTTTTCTTTTCTAATATATTTAGATTTTAGTTCTTTTGGAATTGACATAGTAAGTAAACTTAATATTTGCAATAAATGATTTTGAATCATATCTCTTGTTTGACCAATATTATCAAAGTATTCCCATCGACCCTCAATACCTACTTTTTCTTCTACAGTAATTTTAACACATTTAATATATTTATAGCTCCAAATATGATAGAATAGTGGGTTTGCAAAACGTAATATTAATAAATTTAATATTGTTTCTTTTCCAAGATAATGATCAATACGAAATATTTGTTTTTCCTGAAAATAAATTCCTAGTTTATGATGAATATTTTTACATGAACTTAATGATGTTCCAATTGGTTTTTCTACAATAATTCGATTTGGATGATGATTAAATTTAATTTTCCCTAAACCAGAACAAATACTATTAAAAGTATTTGGAGGTACTGCAAAATAATAAATTTTTATACTTAATGTTTGGGATAATATTTTTCTTAATTGTGAAAAATTTTGTATATTTGTTACATCTAAATTACAGAATAATAATCTTTTTTTTAAAATATTTAAAGATTTTAAATTAATTTTTTGGAGATAAAGATTTTTTAATAAACTACATGTTTTATTAATATAATCACTGTGATTCCATTCTGCTCTTCCTACACCAATAATTCGTGTTTTATCATGTAATAATTTTTTTTGTTCTAATTCATATAATGCTGGTATTAATTTCTTACATGATAAATCACCTTTAGCTCCAAATATTACTATATCATATGGTTGAATAATATTATTTTTCACATGTTCCTCATGATGAATTATATTTTTTAAATATTGTATCATACAATTTATTTTTTTTAAAAATTAGTTAATAATATTATAATATTCAAAATATTGTAATATACATATAATGATTATCAATTCAATTTTTTAAAATAAATCAAATATAAATTTTTATAAAATATTTTATATATTTTAAAAAAAATATATATAATTCATTAAAATATCTAAGTTTATGTTTTGAAAATTTTAATAAATTAATAATATGGTTAATAAAATGAATGAAAATGAATTTAAAAGAACTAAAATTGTCGTAACTTTAGGACCAGTAACAGATTTAGATGATAATCTTGAAAAATCAATTTTAGCTGGTGCAAATGTATTGCGTTTAAATTTTTCTCATGGAACACGAGAAGAACATGAAAGTAGAGCGTATCATGCATGTCAAATCATAAAAAAAATTGGTTCTCATGTTGCTATTTTAGCAGATTTACAAGGACCTAAAATTCGAATTGGAAGTTTTAAAAATCGATACGTTATATTATCTCCTGGAAGTATTTTTACATTAGATGTTAGTTTAGAAAAAAAAAAGGGTGATGAAAAATCAGTAGGAATTGATTATAAAAAAATTGCTTCTGATGTTGTAATAAATGATATACTGTTGCTTGATGATGGTCGTATACAATTACAAGTACTAAAAGTATATGATACAAGAATTATTACTCGTGTTTTATTAGGAGGTAAATTATCAAATAATAAAGGTGTCAATAAATTAGGTGGGGGGTTATCTGCAAAATCTTTAACTAAGAAAGATAAACAAGATATCATTACTGCAATTGATATTGGAATAGATTATTTATCAGTATCATTTCCTAGACATCCAAGAGATTTAATGATGGTTAGAGAATTAGCTCATGCTTTAGGAAGCAATGCAAAAATAGTAGCTAAAATAGAACGAGCAGAAGTTGTAAATAACATTGATGTCATGAAAAGTATGATTTTAGCTTCAGACGCTATTATGGTAGCTAGAGGTGACTTAGGAGTTGAAATTGGTGATCCTCAATTAGTTGGTGTTCAAAAAACATTAATCAAATACGCAAGAAGATTGAATCGTATTGTTATAACAGCAACACAAATGATGGAATCAATGATTAATAATCCTATTCCTACTCGAGCTGAAGTTATGGATGTTGCAAATGCAGTATTAGATGGAACAGATGCAGTTATGCTTTCTGCTGAAACAGCTACAGGTCAATATCCATCAGAAACGGTTCATGCTATGTCTAATATATGTAGGGGTGCAGAAAAAATTCCTAGTATTAGAACTTCTAAACACCGATTAAATTTAATATTTAATGATATTGAAGAAACCACTGCATTATCTGCAATGTATTCTGCAAATCATTTGAATGGAATTAAAGGAATAATTACATTAACTGAATCAGGACATAGTGCATTATTAACATCGAGAATCAGTTCCAGTTTACCAATTTTTGCATTATCTAAACATCAACATGTATTAAATATTGTTGCACTATACAGAGGAGTAATACCTGTTTATTTTAATAGTCAAAATAAAGGATTAAAGGTTGCTCATGACGCAATTCTATTACTTTTAAAAAATCATTTTTTAAGTTTAGGAGATTTAATTGTTATCACTCAAGGTGATATTATGGGAAAAGCAGGAAATACAAACATTCATCGAATCCTAAGAGTACAAAATTGTATGACAACTAAAACATAAAATATATTATTTCTATTGAATAATGAATGTAAATAAAAATTGGTATATCTTTTATGAACGCATTGATTCAAATTAAGAATGTATATGTAAATTTTTCAAAACGTAGCATTCTTTCAAATATATCTTTTAATATAAATTCAAACCAAATTATTACACTAATTGGTCCAAATGGAGCAGGAAAATCAACATTAGTTCGTATTTTATTAGGATTAATCACACCAAATCAAGGTATTGTTAAAAAAATTTCAAATTTAAAAATTGGTTATATTCCACAAAAATTAAATTTTGAAACAAAATTTCCAATATCAGTAATAAAATTTATGCAACTATTAAAAAACACCAAATACCATCATGCTATACATGCATTAAAAAAATCTGGAGTTGAACATTTAAAAAATATGCAGTTACAAAAATTATCTGGAGGTGAAATTCAAAGAGTGTTATTAGCAAGAACACTACTGCATTCTCCTCAATTATTAATCTTGGATGAACCAAATCAAGGTGTTGATGTATCTGGTCAAATTTTATTTTACAAATTAATTCATAAAATAAAACACGAATTATCATGTTCTGTATTTATGGTATCTCATGATTTAAATTTAGTAATGGCTCGTACTGATGAAGTAATATGTTTAAATAATCACATTTGTTGTTCAGGAACACCAAAATCTATTACTAAAAGTAATGAATTTATTTCTATGTTTGGTGAAAATAATTTAAAAGAAATGGCACTATACCAGCATAAACATAATCATATTCATATTTTTTAAATTAATAATACAACCTCATTTATTATCTTGAGTATTTGTAATATGTATAATCATTATTTAATGAGTATTATATTTGGTATTTTATTGTCTTTTTCGTGTGGTATATTAGGATCATTTATTTTCTGGAGAAAAATGGCATCTTTTGGAAATACACTATCACACTCTTCATTATTAGGATTATCAGTTGCATTATTATTACATAGTAATGCATTTGTTTCAGTATTATTATTACTAATTGTATTAACAATCTTAATTGTATGCATAGAACATTTTTCAAAAATATCTCTAGACACTATTTTTAGTATTATTACATACAGCTCATTGTCCATGGGTATGATTATTTTAAATGTTACTTCAAAAGAACATAAAGCTGATTTAACCAAATATTTATTTGGTAATTTATTAAATGTTACTTTTTTGGATACTATAATCATTTCCATGGTAACAATGATCATATTTATTACTACAATGATATTATGGAAAGATATGGTTTCTATGGTAATTAGTTCTGAATTATCTCAAGTAAGTGGTATTAATGTTTTTAAAATGAAATTAATTTTAATGATTACAACTGCATTATTAATTGGAATTACTACACAATTAATAGGTGCATTATTGATTACATCATTACTTGTAATTTCACCAGCAATTGTACAAAATTTCGTTTATTCTCCTGAAACGATGATTATTTACACAATTTTAATTAATATAGTTTCAATATTATTAGGTATTTTTATTACATATTTTTTTAATATTCCAATCAGTCCAATTATTGTATTAATTACATCTATTTTTTTTTTAATCAGTTTAATTATTAATAAAAATTAGTATTATTTATTTTTTAATATAAGATGATTATTTGTGAGATATATTCATGATACAAAATTTTTAAGATTTTAATCACTATACAACTAATATGTAGTATGAGATGGAGATCCTGTCATGAGACAAGTAGCAGTATTGGTTTTTGGAAAAGCAATAACATCTTTAATACTATTGCTATTGGTTAAAAGCATTGTAATTCTATCTAAACCTAAAGCAATACCTGCATGTGGTGGTGTTCCGTATTGTAATGCTTGAAGAAAAAAACCAAATGCTTTATTTTGGTCATCTAAAGAAATATTTAATATTTTAAAAATAGTTTTTTGTATTTCATAATTATGGATACGAACTGAACCTCCACCTATTTCATATCCGTTGATAACTAAATCATACGAGTTGGAAATAGCAATTTCTGGTTGATTTTGTAATGTTATTACATTAATATTTTTAGGAGAGGTAAAAGGGTGATGCATAGCAGATAATCCAAACTGATTTTTTTTAAATAATGGAAAATCAACTATCCAAACTGGTTTCCAAGTATTTTTTTGAATTATATTCATTTCTTTTCCAACTCGTGTGATTAAATTACTAAAAATTTTATTTACTAAATTATTTTCTCCAGAAATAATTATTATTATATCGCCTTCTTCAGAATATATTGTATTAATAATTTCTAACATAATTATTCTATTTAAAATACTTGGTGAACATACAATTTCTTTATTTTCTTTTTTTAAATTTTTTACATAAATGAATGTATAATTAATATTTTGATTTTGATTAATTATTTGAGTATATTGTTTTAATTTTTCTTTTTTTATTTTTTTTATACCATTTGGAATTATTAATGCAGCTGTTCTGATTTTATCAGAATATTTTATTAAATCAGTTGTATCATACATAATGGAATGTTTTATATCAATTAATTTTAACGGATTACGTAAATCTGGTTTATCAGATCCATATTTTTTTATGGATTCACTAAATGATATTACAGGAAATTTTTTTAAATTACAATTAATGATTTTTTTCCATAACATCATAATCATGGATTCCGTTATATCTCGAATTTTAATATCATTTACAAATGCAGCTTCCATATCAATTTGTGTAAATTCGGGTTGACGATCTGATCGTAAATCCTCATCACGAAAACATTTAGCAATTTGGTAATATCGATCTATTCCAGAAATCATTAATAATTGTTTAAATAATTGTGGTGATTGAGGTAATGCATAGTATTTTTTATTATGTATTCTACTTGGAATTATATAATCTTTAGCCCCATCAGGGGTTGATTTTGTCAAAATCGGTGTTTCAATATTTAAAAAACGATGATCATTCATGAAATTCATAATATGATATGTAATATCATTTCTAATTTTTAAATTATTGAATTTTTGATGATTTCTCAAATCTAAATAACGATACTTTAATTTATTTTTATCATCATATTTATTGTTAAAATCTATTGGTAATGTTACTGAATGATTAAAAATCTTTAATTTTTTTACAATAATTTCCAATATACCAGTTTTGATTTTTTCATTTATATTTTTTGATTTTCTTTTTTGTACCATACCAGTTATTTGAACACAAAATTCATTTTTTAATTTTATCGCTTGTTGAAATGAAACATGGTTTTTATAATGAAAAAAAACCTGTATAATTCCTGTACAATCTCTAAGATCAATAAAAATAAAATCACCAAAATTTCTTTTACAATTTACCCAACCACATAATGTAACTTGTGTATTAACGTCTTTTATTGTAATATTTCCACAATATTTTGTACGCATATATTTATTACCTATAAAATATTTTTATAAATATATTTATCGACTTCGAAATATGATTCTTCCCTTAGTTAAATCATATGGAGTAAGTTCAACAGTGACTTTATCTCCAGTTAATATTCGAATATAATTTTTTCTCATTTTTCCAGAAATATGTGCTGTAATAATATGACCATTTTCTAATTGCACTTTAAACATTGTATTTGGTAATGTGTCAATAATATTACCCTGCATTTCAATATTATTTTCTTTAATCATAGTTTTTCCCAATTTTTATTTATAATAGAATTTAATTAATTAAGTTCAAAGTATTTAAATATTTCTCTGCATCTATAGCAGCCATACAACCGCTTGCAGAAGCAGTGATAGCTTGTTTATAAACATGATCCACTACATCCCCAGCTGCAAAAATATTAGGTATGTTTGTTTGTGTACTACTATGTGAGTTATGCTTATATACTTTAATATATTCATTATCCATATCAATAATATTTTTAAAAATTTTAGTATTTGGTATATTTCCAATAGCAATAAATAATCCAGAAATAAAAAGAATTTTTTTTAAATTCTCGTTATTTGTATGACTAATTTCAATTTCTGATAATTGAGGTTTAGTATCAAAAATATTTGTAATTGTATAATTTGTATACAAAATAATTTTTTTAAGTTTAATTTTTTTGTATAATTGATTCATTAATATTTTTTCTGCTGTAAATTTTTCCCTTCTGTGTATTAAATAAACTACATTAACAATTTTTGATAAATACAATGCTTCTTCTACTGCTGTATTACCTCCTCCAACAACAGCAACATCTTTATTTTTGTAAAAAAAACCATCACATGTTGCGCATGTCGAAATTCCTTTTCCAAGGAATTTTTTTTCTGACTGAATATTTAAATAACGTGGGGATGATCCAGTAGCAATTATAATAGAATAACTAAAATATTTATTTTTTTCACAATTTAATTCTATGATATTTTTAGAAATTTTAATCTTTAATACTTGATCAAAAACAACATTTGTATTGAAAAATTTTACATGATTTTCCATATTTTCCATTAATTTTATACCAGAAATATTATTAAATGTTCCAGGCCAATTTTCAATGTTTGTTGTTTTAGTTAATTGTCCACCTTTGTTTAGTCCTGTAATTAATAAAGGATTTAAATTTGCTCTTGCTGCATATATAGCAGACGTATACCCTGCAGGACCAGAACCAATAATAACAATTTTATGTATTAATGGATTTTTTTTTTTCATGGTATATTACTCATTGCATAATAAAAGATAATTTAATTATAAATAAAATATAAAAATATTTTTATATAAATTATTAGATATTCAATAAATTAATAATAATTAAATTATTAAAAATAATTAATAATAATTATATAATTTATAATTATATATTCTACATTAATGATATCAATAAAATTTAAAAATATGATTGATCCATATTTATTACGCTATAAAATTCAATTTATTGAAAAAAAATTATATCACCGTGGTTTTAAATTAGATACTATAAAATTTAATAATTTAGAAAAAAAACGTAAAATACTACAGATTACTGTTGAAAATTTAAGAACACAATATAAAAAATTATCTTTATTGATTGGAAATCTCAAAAAGAAAAATAAAAATTGTGATTATGAAACAGTACAAGTGGAGAAAGTTAAAAAACAATTAACAAAAAAAGAAGAAATATTAAAGAAAATTCAGAATGATATGAAGATTTTTATATCTAAAATACCAAATATAGCTGATGATACAGTTCCTATTGGAAGTAATTCTTGTAATAATCAAAATATAATATATTGGGGAAATATTAAAAAATATGATTTTCATGTACAGGATCATGTTACTTTAGGTAATAATATAAATGGTTTTGATTGGTATGCTGCAAGTAAAATATCTGGCTCTCGTTTTGTAATCATGAAAAATAAAATAGCACGTTTACATCGTGTACTGAGTCAATTTATGTTAGATGTACATACCATTAATCATGGATATTCAGAGATTTATCTTCCATATTTAGTAAATCATGAAAGTATGTATGGAGCTGGTCAATTACCAAAATTTAAAAAAGAAATTTTTTATGTTTCTACGTTACATAAAAATAAAAATAATCATAAATATATTTTAATTCCAACTTCAGAGGTTCCATTAACTAATTTATTTAAAAATCAGGTACTTAAAGAAAATGATTTACCCATCATGTTAACTGCATATTCTCCATGTTTTAGAGCAGAAAATTTATCATACGGAAAAGATTCTCGTGGATTAATTAGAATGCATCAATTTGATAAAGTAGAAATTTTTCAAATCACAACACCTGAAAAATCTATGAAAAGTTTAGAAATATTAACTCTTCATGCAGAAGAAATATTAAAATTATTAAAGTTACCATATAGAAAAGTATTATTGTGTACACAAGAAATGGGTTTTTCTTCTTCTAAAACATATGATTTAGAAGTATGGTTCCCATCACAAAATAAGTATCGAGAAATTTCTTCTTGTTCTAATATGTCGGATTTTCAATCCCGTCGTGTAAAAACAAAATATTTTCAAATGCATAGCAATAAAAAAAATTTTGTGCATACTATTAATGGTTCTGGATTAGCTGTTGGAAGAACATTAGCTGCTATTTTAGAAAATTATCAAAATCATGATGGTAGTATTGAAATACCAGAAATATTAAGAGATAAGTATATGAATGGATTAAAATATATTAATTAGTATTTTAATGAAAATTTTAGTTTAATTTTTCAGTCGTGAAATGAAAAACCATATGAAAAATATAATATATAATTTTAGCGCTGGTCCAGCTATGTTACCTAAAGAAGTTTTGGTGAATGTAAAAAAAGATTTTTTAAATTGGGATAATATTGGAACATCAGTTATAGAAATTAGTCATAGAAGTCAAGAATTTTCAAAAATTATAAAAAATACAGAAAATGATTTAAGAGAATTGTTATCAGTACCAAAAAATTATATTATTTTATTTTGTTCAGGTGGAGCTCGTGGTCAATTTTCTGCAATACCGATGAATTTTCAAAATTCATTTAATATAACGGATTATGTTGATAGCGGTTATTGGTCAAATAGTGCTATGTTAGAAGCAAAAAAATATTGTACAGTAAATCATATTCCTGTAAAGAATAATTATAATGGAATAATTAAAGTCCTACCAATGGAAAAATGGAAATTAAGTAATGAATCATCATACGTACATTACTGTCCTAATGAAACTATTGAAGGAATTGCTATACATGAAGAACCATTTTTTGAAAAAAAAACGATTATTGGTGATTTTTCTTCTTCATTATTATCTCGTAAAATTAATATTAATAGGTACAGTTTTATTTATGCAAGCGCTCAAAAAAACCTAGGACCCTCTGGTATTACTGTTATTATTATGAAAAAAAACATGTTACAATCAAGTCAACCATTTACACCATCAATATTAAATTATAAAACAATATTTATGCACCAATCTATGTTTAATACTCCTGTAACATTTTCATGGTATGTAATGAGTTTAGTATTAAAATGGATGAAAAAAAAAGGTGGGGTTGATTATTTTGAAAAAAATAATCAAAAAAAATCAAAATTACTATATCAAAAAATTGATAATAGTGAATTTTATATTAATCGAATTCATAAAAAAAATCGTTCATGGATGAACGTTATTTTTAATTTGTATGATGAAAAATTGAATGAAAAATTTTTAACAGAAGCTCATAAATATGGTCTAAAGTTTTTAAAAGGACATAAAATTATTGGTGGTTTTCGAGCTTCAATATATAACGCTATGCCAATGTCAGGGGTAAAAAAGCTTATTAAATTTATGAGTAATTTTGAAAAAAAATTTGGATAGTATACTCTAATAACATGAGATATAAATTTAATACTTAAGGCAATAATATGTGTAATTGCATTACTTTGAAACCAATATCATATGTACAAGGTGAGATTATTTTACCAGGTTCAAAAAGTATTTCTAATCGAGTATTATTAATGTCTGCATTAGCATCAGGAAAAACATATTTAAAAAATTTATTATGTAGTGATGACAGTAATTATATGTTAAATGCATTAAAACAGCTAGGTGTAAAATATAAAAGATCAATTAAAAATCAAGATTTGGAAATCCATGGCTGTGAAAATAATTTTATATATGAAAATAATACAGTACTATTTCTTGGAAACGCTGGTACTGCTGTAAGACCATTAATTTCAGTTTTATCATTGATGAATAAAGAAATTATTATTACTGGTGATGAAAGGATGAAAGAAAGACCAATTCATGATCTTGTTCATGCTTTACATCAGGGTGGAAGTATAATTAAATATTTAAAAAAAAAACACTATCTTCCTATTTGTATTCATGGAGGTTTTACTGGTGGTAACATTACTATTAAAAGTAATACTTCAAGTCAATTTTTAACATCACTATTAATAGCTTCTCCTTTATCAAAGAAGGATACCACTATTAGTGTTCCAGATGTATTAATTTCTATCCCATATATCGATATAACATTAAAATTATTAGATAATTTCGGAATAATTATCGAAAATAATCAATACAAAAAGTTTTATATTCCTGGTAATCAAAGATATAAATCACCTGGAACTTATGATATAGAAGGAGATGCTTCATCAGCAACATATTTTATTGCTGCTGCTGCTATTAAAGGAAAGTGTATTAGAATTTATGGAATAACTAAAAATAGTATACAAGGAGATATTCAATTCATAAAAATTGCAAAAAAGATGGGTGCAATAATTACTTTTGGAAAAAATTATATAGAATGTAAAAAAGGAAAATTAATAGGAATTGACTTAGATGCCAATCATATTCCAGATGCAGCTATGACGATTGCAATTCTTGCATTGTTTACAGAAGACGGTTCTCCAACAACAATTCGTAATATTGAAAGCTGGAGAGTAAAAGAAACAGATCGGTTATATGCTATGTCTACAGAGCTTAGAAAAGTTGGAGCAGTGGTTCATGAAGGTCAAGATTTCATTAAAATTTTTCCTCCAAAAAAATTTATTCCTTCTAAAATTCATACTTATAATGATCATCGTATGGCAATGTGTTTTTCTTTAATTGCATTATCTGATGCTTCTGTTACAATTATGAATCCACAATGTGTTTCAAAAACATTTCCAGAATATTTTAAAATATTTAATAAAATTAGTATTATGAATAAATAAAAATTTTTAATTATAGTCATAATGGGTATTGTTAATTTTCTTAAAATAATATAATAGATATATTTTATATGAGAATTATAGATGATTAAATTGCCACCTGTAATTACAATAGATGGACCAAGTGGTTCTGGAAAAAGTGTATTATCCAAAGAATTGTCTAAATATTTAAATTGGTATCATTTAGAATCTGGAATGATTTATAGAATATTTGCATGTTTATTTTTACAAAAAAAATCATTAATTTTAAAAAAAAATTTAATAATAGCTTTTAAAAATTTAGAAAACCACTTTATTTATAAAAAGGGAGCAATAAAAAAATTAATTAATAAAAATTTTAAATATAATTATATTATTTCTAATAATATAACGTATACTGCATCTAAATTAGCTACTATAAAATATGTTCGTAAAAATTTATTAAATAAACAAAGATTATTTCGACAATCACCTGGATTGATTACAAATGGTCGTGATATGGGAACCATTGTATTTCCTGATGCTATATTAAAATTTTTTTTAAAAGCAGAATTAAAATGTCGCGTTCAGCGTAGATTATATGAATTAAAAAAAAGGGGGTTTCAAATAAATTTTCAAGATATATTTTTACAAATGAAACATCGAGATGATCGTGATACAAATAGATCATATGCACCTTTACAACCATCAAAAAATGCCATTATAATAGATTCTAGTAAAATGACTTTTAAAGAAGTATTACACATTGCAATAAAACATATAAAAAAAAATCAATATATTTAATACTTATCCCCTCTATAATTAGGATGATTATAGAAAATATCAACACATATTATTTAACATGATGTTAAATAAATGTATAATTACATGAATTATAAATATTTATATGAATGAATCATTTTCACACTTGTTTGAAGAATCTTTAAAAAAGATTAAAACACAGACTGGATCCATTATTTCTGGAACTGTAATTTCAATCACACAAGATTCAGTATTAATTGATTCTGGATTAAAATCAGAATCGTATGTTCCAATAGAACAATTTAAAAATAAATATGGGGCATTAGAGGTTAATGTTGGTGATAAAGTTGATGTTGCATTAGATGCAATAGAAGATGGATTTGGAGAAACAGTTTTATCAAGAGAAAAAGCAAAAAAACATGAGTCATGGATTAAATT
Organism: Buchnera aphidicola (Panaphis juglandis); assembly: GCF_964059065.1. NCBI lineage: Bacteria > Pseudomonadati > Pseudomonadota > Gammaproteobacteria > Enterobacterales > Erwiniaceae > Buchnera > Buchnera aphidicola. The sequence continues at coordinate 241,416 of NZ_OZ060378.1, read as the reverse complement.
AGAAAAAGCACATGAAAAATGCAAAACCGTATTTGGAGTTGTTAGTGGTAAAGTTAAAGGTGGTTTTACTGTTGAATTAGACGATTTACGTGCATTTTTACCTGGATCTTTAGTGGATGTGAGACCAGTAAAAGATACTCATCATCTTGAAGGAAAAGAATTAGAATTTAAAGTCATTAAATTAGATCAAAAAAGAAATAATGTTGTTGTTTCAAGAAAAGCTGTCATTGAATCAGAAACAAGCGCTGAAAGAGATCAGCTATTATTAAATTTACAAGAAGGAATAAAAATCAAGGGTATTATAAAAAACTTGACTGATTATGGAGCTTTTGTTGATTTAGGGGGAGTAGATGGATTACTACATATTACAGATATGGCTTGGAAGCGTGTTAAACACCCAAGTGATATTGTAAATATTGGCGATGAAATTATAGTAAAAATATTAAAATTTGATCGAGAAAACACTAGAGTATCATTGGGTTTAAAACAATTAAGTGATGATCCTTGGAATTCTATTTTAGAACGGTATTTTGAGGGTAAAAAAGTTAATGGTCGAGTAACAAATCTAACAGATTATGGTTGTTTTGTTGAAATTGAAGAAGGTATAGAAGGACTAGTACATATTTCAGAAATGGATTGGACTAATAAAAATATTCATCCTACCAAAGTTGTTAATGTTAAGGATAAAGTACAAGTTATGATTTTAGATATTGATGCTGAAAGACGTCGAATTTCTCTTGGTATTAAACAATGTCAACCAAATCCATGGGAACTTTTTTCAAAATTACATCAAAAAAATACTCATGTTTATGGTAGGATTAAATCAATCACTGATTTCGGTATTTTTATCGGATTAGAAGGAGGAATTGATGGTTTAGTACATTTATCAGATATATCCTGGTATAATGTAAATGATAATATTTTAAGTAAATACAAAAAAGGTGACAAAATTTCAGCAGTAGTATTACAAGTAGATCCTGAAAAAGAAAGAATATCATTAGGAATTAAACAACTTACAGAAGATTTCTTCAGTAAATATATCCAAACATATAAAAAAGACGATATTATTCCAGGTCAAATAATATCAATAAAAAATAATATAGCTAATGTACAATTAGGAAAAGATGTATTTGGTATTTTAAATATCAAAAATTCTTCAATTTCCATAAATATTAATGATTGTATAGAATTTAAATTTAATAAATTTGATCGTAAAAATCGAGTAATTCATTTAAATGCATATGAAAATTATAGTAATAAAGAAAATGGTAAAAAATTATTTTTAGAAAAAATAAAAAATGATGTTTTTTTAAAACATGAATTTTTAAAATAATTTAAATAAAATTTTATTGTCATTGTTTTTTATAATATTATGATTCATAATCATTAATTATTGTTCATTTTAATAAAAAAGAAACTAAGATTTGTATATTTTCGTACTTAGTTTCTTAAACTTATGAGGTATTTTTTGAAAAATTTTATTGTTGCTGGAAATTGGAAATTAAATGGAAATCATCATGTAATTTCTATTTTTATGAATCAGTTAAAAACTTTTTTTCATGAAAATCAAATTGTTAATACAATAATTTTTATTCCACCAGTTGTATATTTAAATAGTATTAAAAATATAATACAAAATAAAAATTTTTTTTTAGGTTCTCAAAACGTTGATATACATTTATCTGGATCTTTTACCGGAGAAATTTCTATATGTATGTTAAAAGATATTAATGTTAAATATGTTATTATTGGTCATTCTGAACGGAGAAAATTTCATAATGAAACTAATCGATACATTGCAAATAAGTTAAAAATTATAAAAAAACACAATATTATTCCTATATTGTGTATTGGAGAAAGTATCGAAGAAAAAAAATTAAAAAAATCTGAAATGATTATACGTAATCAAATTGATGATATTTTAAATATTTCTGGTAACAATGCATTTAATGATACCATTATAGCTTATGAACCAATCTGGGCTATTGGAACAGGTAAAAGCGCAAATATTAAGGAAGTAAAAAAAATAAACACTTTTATTAAAAAGTATATTTCTGAAAATAGCAATACAAAATTTAATGAGGTAAAAATACAATATGGAGGTTCAATCAATTCAAATAATATATTAGAGTTTTTTTCAGAAAAATATGTTGATGGTGTTTTAATAGGAAATTCATCATTAATATACGAACAATTTATTAAAATTATAAAACTTACTAATAAAATAAGATAATAAGTTTTTATTATCATAACATTATTCAGCGCCGGTTTTCTCCGGCACTAAAAATTATTAGTATAATTTTTTAGCAATTTTTAGCCAATGATGTTTAAATTTTTTTTTAATATTTTTTATGGAATTATCAATACTATAGTCAATAATTGTATCGTTTTTAATACCAATACATTTTCCGCTTGAACCATTTAAAATTTTTGCAATAGCATATGCCCCCATTCTTGATGCTAGAATACGATCATATGCTACTGGAGAACCACCTCTTTGAATGTGACCTAATATTGTTGCTCTAGTTGATCGTTGAGTATGTTTCTCAATATATCGAGCTAATTTTTCCACATCACAGATGCATTCTGTAATTGCTATAATAGCATGTTTTTTTCCGTTTTTTATACTTCTTTGAATTTCATTTAATAAATTTTGTTTTTTAAATGGTATTTCAGGTAATATAATGAACTCGCAACCACCAGCTATTGCTGCTGATAATGTTAAATCTCCACAAGTTCTTCCCATTACTTCCACAATAGATATTCTTTGATGAGAAGACGATGTATCTCGAAGACGATCAATGGCTTCTACTACAGTCTCTAATGCAGTAAAATATCCTATAGTATAATCTGTACCAAAAATATCGTTATCAATTGTTGCAGGTAATGTTATACATGGTACTCCTTGTTCAGTTAATTTTTTTGCACCCATGTATGAACCATCACCTCCAATAATAATTAATGCATCAATTTTTTTTTTATTTAAATTTTTTTTTGCAATTAATTGCATTTTTTTTTTACTGAATTCTGGAAATCTTGCTGATCCTAAAAAAGTCCCCCCACGATTAATCATATTTGATACACTATCTCGTGATAGTTGTATAATACGATTTTCGTATAACCCTAAATATCCATCATATATACCAAAAATTTCTAGTTTTTCACTTAAACCCGTTCTTACAACAGATCGAATAGCAGCATTCATTCCAGGAGCATCACCACCACTCGTTAGTACACCGATTCTTTTTATCATAATTAATCTTTAATATCAATCAGTATAAAAATGACAACATAAAATATTAATTCAAAATAGAATACATGACATCATATGTTATAAAATATAAAATCGTTATTATAATAATTACTCTTTTAAAAAAGAGTATTGTATTGGATATTGATCATTATTAAAATCATATATGATAGGAACACCAGTTGGAATGTGTAAATTATATACTTCATCATTACTTAAATTAGATACATGTTTTACTAAAGATCGTAAAGAATTTCCATGAGCAACAATTAAAACTCGTTGATTTTTTTGAATTTTTGAGATTATATATTTTTTCCAAAAAGGAATTAATCGTTTTAAAGTTAATTTTAAACTTTCAGCAGCAGGTATTTTTTTATAATCTAAATCATAATATCTTCTATCATAATACAAATTTAGATTTTTAGATTTTTCCATTTGAGGAGGAATAGCTTCAAAACTTCTACGCCATTCTTGAACTTGCTCTGAACCATAGGTTTCAATAATAGCTTCCTTATTCAAACCTTGAAGTTTACCATAATGTCTTTCATTTAAACGCCATGTTTTTTTAATTGGAATCCAAAATTGATCTAATTGATCTAATATGATCCATGAGGTATGAATAGCTCTTTTTAAAACTGAAGTGTAACAATAATCAAAAACAAATTTTCTTTTTTTTAGTAACTGTCCTGCACATTTTGCTTCATTTCGACCTTTTTCTGTCAATTCTACATCTGTCCATCCTGTAAATTGATTTAATTTATTCCATACACTTTCCCCATGTCTGATTAAAACTAATTGACCTGGTTGCATAATTTCTCCTTGAATTAAATTATATAAATGATTTATTTAAAAATATAACAGAACTATAAATATTAAAAAATTAAATTTTTATGTAATAATTGTATTGAAAATAATTATTATGTATTAAATATTTAATAAAATTCTTGAAAAATCTTCTAATATATTTTTTATCATATTTAAAAAACCCACCGCTTCTTTACCATCAATTAATCTATGATCATAAGATAATGCGATATACATCATAGGAGCAACAGTTATTTTATCTTTTATTACTATTACACGATCTTTAATCGCATGCATACCTAAAATAGCAGATTGTGGAGGATTTAAAACTGGGGTTGAAAATAATGAACCAAACGTTCCTCCATTAGTAATAGTAAAATTTCCACCTATTAAATCTGATAATTCTAATTTTCCCTCATTTCCTTTTAATAAAAAATATTTAATTTTTTTTTCTATTTCAAACATAGACATAAGATCTGCATTTTTTAAAATTGGTGTCACAAGTCCTTTAATGGTAGAAATTGCAATATTAATATCAAATGTTTTATGATATATAATATCATTATTATCAATTTTAGCATTAATTTCTGGAAAATACTTTAAAGATTCTACAACTGCTTTAACAAAAAAAGACATTAAACCTAATCGTATACAATATTTTTTTTCAAAAATATCACGGTATTTATTACGAAGATTAAGAATTGATTGCATATTAACTTCATTAAATGTTGTTAACATCACAGTATTACGGACTGTTTGTAATAAACGTTGTGTAATCCTTTTACGAATTAAAGTCATTGGAACACGATTTTCATCTTTTATATGAGATTTTTTTAAATTTTCTTTGATTTGAACTTCTTTATTTTGTTCAATATTATGACTGAAATTATTATTGTTATTTTTAATTTTCTTTAAATAACATTTCCTACGAATTGAAGGACTATAATAATTTTCTTTTTGGTTATTAAATTTTATATCAGGAGTAAAAATATCTTTTTTACTTTTTTTTTCTTTTTTGTTTTTTTTATATTTTGATTCATTATTAATTTCTTCAATATAACCTAAAATTTGTCTATTTTTAACAACAGTATTTTCTGGTGCTGATATTTTTATTAATTTTCCAGAAAATTCTGATGGTATTTCTAAAATAACTTTTTCTGTTTCAATATCTACCAATACCTCATCTATTTTTATTATATCATCAATTTTTTTGTGCCATTTAATAACTGTAGCACTATTAATAGATTCTGGTAATTCAGGTACTAAAATAGTTTTTTGTTTCATATTGTATGTCTCTTTATGTAATCTGTAGTGCTTCAAAAATTATTTTTTTATGTTGTTTTTTATGCATAAATATGCATCCTACTGCAGAAGCTGCTAGGGATTTTGGTCCAATATATTTTAAAATAACAGATTTAGGAAGTATTTTATAAAATTGATGGTATATATAATACCAGGGTCCTTGATTTTTGGGTTCCTCTTGACACCAGTATATATATTTAATATTTTTAAAATTATTTATATATTTTAGTATTTCTTTTTTAGGAAATGGATATAATTGCTCAATTCGAATTAAAAAAATGTTTAATAAATTCCTCTCACGTCTTGAATTTAGTATTTCATAATATATTTTTCCAGAACAAAAAATTATTTTTTTAACACTTTTTATATTCAAAATATCAATTTCATTAATTACAGTCTTAAAAGAACCATTTTTAATATCTTCAAAAGAAGATTTTGATAATTCATGTCTTAATAATGATTTTGGGGTTAAAATAATTAAAGGCTTTATAATACTAGATAAAGCTTGTTTCATTAGCAAATGATACATTTGTGAAGCAGTAGAAGGTATACATAATTGCATGTTATTTTCAGAACATAATTGTAAAAAACGTTCCACTCGAGCTGAAGAATGTTCAGGACCTTGTCCTTCATAACCATGAGGTAAAAATAATATTAAATTGGATTTAACTCCCCATTTTTGTTCACTAGAACTTATAAATTGATCAATTACAATTTGAGCCCCATTAACAAAATCACCAAATTGTGCTTCCCAGATATTTAATACATTATGTGATTCAATAGAATAACCATATTCAAATGCAAGAGTTGCTTCTTCTGATAAAACAGAATTACAAATATGAAATTTTCCTTTTATATTTTTTATATTTTGTAAAGGAATATAATTTTTACCACTATTTTGATCATATACTATGGCATGTCGATGAAAAAATGTTCCACGAGCAACATCTTCTCCGGATAATCGACATGATATTCCATGAGATAAAATATTAGCATATGCAAGATTTTCTGCAGCCCCCCAATCGAAATGAATTTTTTCTATTGCCATATCATATCTTAATTGATATATTTTATGAACACGATCATGTAATTTTATATCCTTTGGAATGATATTAATTTGTTGTGCTAATGTATTAATATTAATATGGGTTACTATATTTTTTTTTATAATTGATGATTTATTTTTTTTTTCATTTTGATAATTTATGGATTTTTTTACGATATTTATTTTTTGACGTTGTTTTTTTATTTCATTTTTTAAAAAATTTTTGCAAATAATTTTATGAAAATACAATTTTTGAGAATAAATTCTGCAGACAGTAGGATGATTTCTTATAATATTATACATTAATGGTTGTGTTACATAAGGTTCATCTGCTTCATTGTGACCGTGTCTTCGATAACAAACTAAATCTATAAAAACATCTTTTTTAAAACATAATCGAAAATCTAAAGCTAATTTAGTAATAAATATTACAGATTCTGGATCATCAGCATTAACATGAAATACTGGAGCTTGTATCATTTTTGCAATATCAGTACAATATTTACTTGATCTCATTTCTTTAATTTTAGAAGTTGTAAAACCAATCTGATTATTGATAATGATATGTAGTGTACCACCTACATTATAATGTGTTGCTTGTGACATATTTAACAATTCTTGATTCACACCTTGACCAATAATTGCAGCATCCCCATGAATGTTAATAGGTAACACAACATTAGTATTTTTTGTATTTAAATTATCAATGTATGCTTTTGAAGATCCCATAACAACAGGATTAATGATTTCTAAGTGTGAAGGATTAAATTTTAAATCAATATCAATTGATTGATTATCAAAATAAATTTTTTTTCTCATACCAGAATGATATTTCGCATCTCCACTACCAAAAAAATTCTGATATGTTTCAGAAAATTCATGACATAAATTTTTAATATTTTTATTAAGAATATTTACTAAAACATTTAATCTTCCTCTATGAGCCATACCAATAATAATTTTTGATATATAATTATTACTAGAATAATTAATAATATATTTTATCATAGGAATTAATACGTCTGCACCTTCTAATGAAAATCTTTTTGAACCTGGAAATTTAGTATTTAAATATTTTTCAAATATTTCTGATTTAATTAAACCTTTTAATATATCAATTTTTTTATCATTTTTTAATTTAAATTTTAAAAAATTATTTTCTAAATATTCCTGTATCCATATTCTTTCTTTAAAATTCTCAATATACATGTATTCTATTCCAATAGAACCACAATATATTTTTAATAAGTCATCATATTGTATATCAAATTCTTTTTTTTTAGTATTTTTTAAAATTTTATGTAATAATAAATCCTCATATAATTTTTTATTCATAGAGGAATTTTTTAATGGATTAAATTGAGAATAATTATGACCATAATTTCTAATAAAATTAAGAATATGAAATTTTTCATACTTAAGATTATCACGTAAAGTTTGAGATGAATCATTTAAATCATTTTCATTATAAAAAAAATTCTTATAGTTTTCGAAAATATTTTTCCAATAATCGGAAACCGAATTTGGATTTCTTAAAAAATCTTGATAAATTTTTTCAAGATAAAATTGATTACAATTCTGAATATTTAAAATCTTCAATGAAAAAGGAACATCTTTATTCATAAAATCCCTATCAATGATTATAATGAAATAAGTAACATTTTATAAAATTATTTAATTAAAAATATAAATATATTAATTTATATAGGATTATAAACATCAAAAAATTCAACATGTAAATTATGTTTTTTAATTAACCAATCTCCTAATGCTTGTATTCCATAACGTTCTGTTGAATAATGGCCAACAGAAAAAAAATTAATGTTATTTTCTTTTGCAAAATATATTGTATCTTCAGAAGCTTCACCAGTTAAAAATGAATCTAAATTAAAATTCAATACATTTTTTAAAAAATTTTGTCCTTTGCCACTACACCAAGCAATATTATGAATAACATTTTTAATGTTTGTGCTAAAATATATAGGTTTATTAAAAAATAACAATTCAAGTTTCTTATATAAATCCTGTACTGTAATTGATGAAAAAAATTTACCCCATAATACAAAATCATTAATTTTACCCAAAATATTAATATTTAATTTCTTTGCAATTTGAACATTATTTCCCAATTCTGGATGTACATCTAAAGGAAAATGCCAATTATAAACATTAATATTATTTAATAAAATTTTATGTAATCGTTTTCTTTTATTATAAATAATTCTTTGTGATTCATTTTTCCAAAAAAATCCATGGTGAACAATAATTGCTTGTGCTTTTTTATATACAGCAAAATCAATTAATTCCTGACATATGCTAACTCCAGTAATAATTTTATAAATACTGGAAGAACCTTCAATTTGTAAACCATTAGGTATAATATCTACAAGATTATGATGAAATAGTTTTTTATTAATTACTTTTTCTAGTTCAAAATTATTCATATTAACCTTTTCATCAATTATATAATATTTATAGAATTACGATATTAATTTTATTAAATTTAAATTCCTGTATATTTATATAAGAATTCATGAATATGAATAAAATAAAATATTAAATTAATATCATACTAAATTTTATATGTAATATTTTATAAAAATTTTATTATCTCATACTTACATTTATAATAAACGTAATATGAAATTATGTTTCAAAAAAATTTTTATGAAATAATTTAAATGATTAATTATAGGATAAAAAAATGGAAAAAATAGGAATTTTTTTTGGAAGCGATACAGGAAATACTGAAAAAATTGCAAAAATAATACAAAAAAAAATAGGTAAGAAAAAATCTTTAGTTTATGATATATCTAATTCTAAAATAGAAGATATAAATAATTTTAGTATTTTAATATTTGGAATACCCACTTGGTATTATGGTGAAGTACAATGTGATTGGGATGATTGGTTACCTAAATTAGAAAAAATGAACTTTAAAAATAAAATTATTGGGTTATTTGGTTGTGGAGATCAAGAGGATTATAGCGAATATTTTTGTGATGGTATGGGTACTCTATATAAAATCCTCAAAAAAAAAAATGCAACTTTAATTGGAAAATGGCCAACCGAAGGATATAATTTTGAATCTTCTAAAGCATTACTGAATAAAAAATATTTTGTAGGTTTAGTTATTGATGAAGACAGACAAGAAGACAAAACAATTTCAAGAATTGAAATTTGGTTAAAAAATTTTTTTATTGAATTAAAAGAAAATAAAAAATTGTATACTTAATTATTTAAGCATCAGTTTTAAAAATTAAAAAATTAATTTTAATAAAAATACAGCATGTAATAATTTTATAAATTAAACATGCTGTTTCAAAATTTAATATTAGTTCTTTATTTACTGCATAATAAAAACCGCTAAATCTAATACTTTATTTGAATAAGCTGTTTCATTATCATACCATGATACTAATTTCACAAAATTGTCATTTAAAGATAATCCAGATTTTGAATCAAAAATTGATGTCACATGTGATCCATTAAAATCAGTTGATACAACTTCATCTTCTGTATATCCAATAATATTTTTCATATAAGTTTGAGAAGCATGTTTTACTATTCTACAAATATTGTTATAACTAGTTTTTTTGAATAAACGTACTGTCAAATCAACAACAGAAACATTAGGAGTTGGAACACGAAATGCAATACCAGTTAATTTACCAGATAATTCTGGTAAAACTTTTCCAACAGCAACAGCAGCTCCAGTAGATGAAGGTATAATATTCTGTAATGCACCTCGACCTCCTCTCCAATCTTTTTGTGAAGGTGAATCAACAGTTTTTTGAGTTGCAGTAGTAGCATGTACGGTTGTCATTAATCCTTCACGAATTCCAAAATTTTCGTGTATAACCTTTGCTAATGGAGCTAAACAATTTGTAGTACACGAAGCATTAGAAATAATTTTTTGATTTTCATAATGATTTAAATTGACACCACAAACAAACATTGGTATATCATCCTTAGTTGGAGCAGTGATGATTACTTTTTTTGCTCCAGATAAAAGATGTTTTTTAGCTTGTTCTTTATTCAAGAAAATTCCAGTAGATTCTATTACAACATCTGTATTTAAATCTTTCCATGGAATTTGTTCAGGATTACTTTTAGAAAATATTCTAATTTTTTTATTATTTACTAGTATGAAATCTTTTTTAATTTCAATAGTTCCATTAAAAATTCCATGTGTTGAATCAAATTTTAACATATATGCTATATAGTTAATATCTAATAAATCATTAATACCAACAATTTCAATATTTTTTCTTTGTTGAGCCATTCTAAATACAATTCTTCCAATTCTACCAAAACCATTTATTCCAACTTTAATTGTCATATTATATACCATATAAAATATTAATTATGAAATTTATATATAAAAATATTTAAAATAAAATTATTAAAAATATTAATATTTAAAATTTTTATTATAATATTTATTATAATATTTTTTTAGAATATTTCATATCATAATATTCATTACATAATCGTATTATAAAAATATTATAAATCATATCATATTAAAAAAATTAAATATCATACGTAATATCATATATTCATATTAATCACAATAATAATATATTTTATAATAATAATTAAATATTTATGAAAGATTATCATACATTTCAATTACAGAAAAACTCACTTGTTATGCATTTAAAATATGGAATTGGAAAATATCAAGGTATTAGTACAATTACATGCAATAATATTCCATCAGAATATTTAACTTTGTTGTATGCAGAAAATGCGAAATTATATGTTCCAATTTCACAAATATATTTAATTTCAAGATATCATAATTATGATTATGATGAAAATGTTCATTTAAATAAATTAGGTTGTTCGAAATGGAAAAACGAAAGAGATAAAATATTTAATAAAATAAATGATCTTGCAGTTAAAATATTAGATAGCCATGCACAACGTGCGTTAAATCCTGGTTTTTCATTTCATAACAACCTTGAAAAATATAAAATATTTTGTCATGATTTCCCTTTTCAAATGACTAGAGATCAAAATATTGTCATAAATGAAGTATTGTCTGATATGAGTAAAAAAACTCCAATGAATCGATTGATTTGTGGTGACGTTGGTTTTGGTAAAACTGAAATTGCTATTCGAGCATCTTTTGTTGCGGTAAATAATCAAAAACAAGTAATTATTTTAGTACCAACAACATTATTAGCACAACAACATTACAAAAATTTTAAAAATCGTTTTTTAAAATATAATATCAAAGTTGATATTTTATCCAGATTTCAATCAAAAAACGAACAATTAAATTGTATAAAGAATATGAGTAAAGGATACACAAATATTATTATTGGAACTCATAAAATTTTATTTAATACACTAAAATGTTATGATTTAGGTCTTTTAATTATTGATGAAGAACACAGATTTGGTGTTTCTCAAAAAGAAAAAATTAAAAAAATTTTTCCTAACATTGATATTTTAATGTTAACTGCAACACCTATTCCAAGAACATTGAATATGTCAAAATATGGAATATATGACTTATCTATTTTGTTAACTCCCCCAAAAAATAGATTACCTATTAAAACTTTTATTAAAAATAAAAGTAATATGTTGATTAGGAAAATTATTTTATTTGAAATATCAAGAAATGGTCAAATATACTATATTTGTAATAAAATTCAAAATTTAGAAAAAAAACTTCAAAAACTCAAAAAATTAGTTCCAGAATCAAAATTTAAAATTGGTCATGGTCAAATGAACGGAAAAGTTTTAAAAAATATTATGCAGGATTTTTATGAAAAAAAATTTGATGTATTAATATGTACTACAATTATAGAAACTGGTATTGACATACCAACAGTAAATTCCATTATTATTGAACATGCAAATTTTTTTGGTTTAGCTCAACTTCATCAAATGAGAGGACGAGTAGGAAGATCTGAAATACAATCTTATGCATGGTTATTAATATCAAAAAAAAATAAGATGTCATTACATAATAAAAAAAGATTAAAAATAATAGAATCTATTAAAGATTTTAAATCTGGTTTAGAATTATCAAAACATGATTTAAAAATTCGAGGTGTAGGAGAAATATTTGGAAAACATCAAAGTGGGCACATGAAAAATGTTACCTTATTATTATATAAACAGTTAATACATAAAACGATAAAATATATTAAAAATAATAAAAGATTATCATTAGAAACATTGAAAAATCAACAACCAAAAATAAAATTATTTATTCCAACTATTATTCCAAATAAATACATCACAGATATTAATACAAGATTATTTTTTTATACAAAAATTTTTTCTGTCAATACAGAAGAAAATCTACTAAAAATTAAAAAACAATTAATACATAAATTTGGACCAATACCTATAGAAGTTGAAAATTTAATTTCAAAAATAAAAATTAAATTTTTATTGAATAATATTGGAATCATTAATCTTCAATCTGATAAAAATGGAGGTCAAATTAAATTTTCTAAAATAAATAAATTCATTAATATTCATAAATTTATAAAAATTTGTGAAACAGAATTTAAAAAATGGAAAATTAGTAATCAATATATTTTGAATTATTTATATTACATATCTGATGATAATAAAAGAATATTATGGATATTAAATTTTTTAAAAAAATTAAATAATAACACTTAAAATATATTATATATTTTTATAATACTTTTATTGGATCATATATGAAACAAATTATTTATATAGTATCAGCTGGAAACCAATCTATCGAAGTATGGGAATTATTACATACAGGAAAAATGAATCTAATTCAAAAGATTGGAACAAATCATAATGAGGGTCAACCTTTATCTATTTCATGGAAACGTAAGAAACTATATGTTGGAACTAGACCAGAATACAGTATTATTACGTATGATATTTTAAAAAGTGGGATATTAAAAAAAATAGGAATTACTAAAATTCCATACAGTTCAAATTATATTAACATAGATGATGAATCTAATCTTTTATTTTGTGGATATTATCATTCAGGTTGTATAACGATGCATGAAATTCAAAATAACCACTGTCCGTCATTACCAATTCAAATTGTTCATAACATTAAAGGTTGTCATTCAATTCATATAGATTCGTACCATAAAATATTATTTATTCCAGCATTATTAAAAAATAATATTTATGTATATTCTTTTCAAAAAAATTCAGAAAAAATTTTTTATTTAAAAAAAATGAATAGTATAAAATGCTTACATAATAGTGGGCCAAGACATGCAGATATTCATAAAAATAATAATTTTTTATACAGTTTGAATGAATATAATGCAACCATTGATGTGTGGAAAATAAACCATGAATTTTATCATCTGCAACATATTCAAAATGTAAATTTATTTTTTTCTGAAATGAATATAAAATCTTTTTGGTCATCCGATATTCATACTACAAAATGTGGTAAATATTTATATGCTTCTGATAGAAAACAAAACACCATCACCGCTTTTAAGATTAATAAAGACAATACATTAAATATAATAAATGTTTTTAATACTGTTCAACAGCCTAAATCATTTGTCATTGATAAACATGATAAATATTTAATCGTTGCTGGACAAAAATCAAATACTGTTTCTGTATATAATATTTTAAAAGATAATGGTTTTTTAAAATTATTAAATACTTATGATGTTGGTAAAAATCCAACATGGATTACATGTCATCATATTTAACATAATTTCTTATATTATACAATTATAATGATAATTTATGAAGATTATAAAAATTACTATATCTTATTATAATTAAGATATAGTAAATAATATACAATAAATATTAAAATAATTTCATAAAAATAAAGTGTTATTTTGTATTGCATATTTAATCGTTGTAATAATTTTTTTTAAATGATGCGTTTTAATAATATATGGAGGAGTTAAATAAAGAATATTTTGAAAGGGTCTAATCCATACTCCATGATTAACAAAAAATTTTTGTATTAGTGTTACATTAATGAAACTATAGAATTCAATAACTGCAATTGCACCAAGAATTCTTATTTGTACAATACGTGGATGATTAATTAATGGTAATAATTTTTTTTTAAAAAATTCTTCAATACGACGTACTTGTATTTTCCATTTTTGTGTACGTAGTATCGATATATTTTTACTAGCAACTGAACAAGCTAAAGGATTACCCATAAATGTAGGTCCATGCATAAATTTATAAGGATAATGATTACTAATAACATCAGCAATTTTTTTTGTTGTAACAGTAGCAGCTAAAGTCATCATTCCTCCAGTTAATGCTTTACCTAAACAAAGTATATCCGGAACTATATTAGAATGTTCGAATGCAAACATTTTTCCAGTACGACCAAAACCAGTAGCAATTTCATCCAAAATTAACGGAATATTGTACATATTACACAATAATCGTACTTTTTTTAAATATTCAGGATGGTAAAATTTCATTCCACCTATCCCTTGAACAATTGGTTCTAAAATTACTGCAATAATTTTTGATTTATATTGTATAATTAGATTCATAAAAGAAGAAATATCATTATTTTTCCAAGAATCTGTAAAAGATAATTCGGGTTGTTGAGCAAATAAGTTTTTTGGTAACACTGTATTATATAAACTGTGCATAGAAATAATAGGATCACAAATAGACATTGATGAAAATTTATCACCATGATACCCATGACGAATGGTTAAAAAATATTTTTTAGTATGATTTATTGTATTACAATACTGTATTGCCATTTTCATAGCTACTTCAATGGAAACAGAACCAGAATCACATAGAAAAATACATTCTAATTTTTTAGGTAATATTTTTATTAATTCTTTACATAATTTAATTGCAGGGGCATGAGTTAAACCTCCAAACATCACGTGCGACATTTTATTTATTTGTTGTATTGCTGCATTATTTAAGGGTTGAAAATTATAACCATGAATAGCAGACCACCATGATGACATTGCATCAATTAATTTTATATTGTTATTTAATTTTAAATATACTCCGTGAGCAGAAGAGACAAAATATCGAGTAACAGATTTTTTCATGGAATCATATGGATGCCAAATATGTTGTAAATCAAATTTTAAATCATTTTTTTTCATAATGAAAATATGTAATAAATTGATTTTTTTATTATAAAATATTTATTTATAAAATATAATTTTTACGGAAAACGACATGAACAAAAAATGGGAAGTAAAAAAAATTCATGAATTATTTAAACAACCGTTTTTAAATTTAATGTATCAAGCACAAACTGTTCATAGAAATCATTTTGATCCTCATGAAATTCAAATAAGTACATTACTTTCTATTAAAACAGGTTTATGTCCAGAAGATTGTAAATATTGCGCTCAAAGTTCTAGATATAAAACAAATATAAAAAATGAAAAACTATTAGATACTGAAAAAGTTTTAAAAGAAGCGGAAAAAGCAAAAAATTTAGGATCAAACAGATTTTGCATGGGGGCTGCATGGAAAAAACCAAAAGATCGTGATATGCCATATTTATTAAATATTATAAAAAAAATTAAAAATATGGGAATGGAAACTTGTATGACACTAGGTTCAATTAATAAAAATCAAGCAATACAATTAGCTGATGCCGGATTAGATTTTTATAATCACAATTTAGATACTTCTCCAAAAATGTATAAAAAAATCATTACTACTAGAAAATATCAAGATCGATTAGATACATTAAACATAATTAGAAAATCTGGAATAAAAGTTTGTTCAGGTGGCATATTAGGATTAGGAGAAAAAAACATTGACCGAGCTGAATTATTAGCACAACTCGCTAATTTGAATCCACCTCCTGAAAGTATACCAATTAATATGTTAGTGAAAATCAAAGGAACCCCTATGGAAAATAATCATGTAATTAATACTTTTGATTTTATAAAAACTATTGCTGTTACTCGAATTGTAATTCCTAAATCTTACATACGACTCTCTGCAGGTCGAGAAGCCATGAATAAAAATATGCAAGCTATGTGTTTTATGGCAGGAGCAAATTCTATTTTTTATGGATGTAAATTATTAACAAAAAATAATAATACAGAAAAAGAAGATATTGAATTATTTAAAATGTTAGATTTATATCCAAAAAAACATGTTATAAATCATGACGAAAAAGATATAAAAATTTTTAATAAAAATAAAAAATATTACAATGCCATATAAAAAATAATATATTAATGATAATATTAAAGTTATTTTAATAAAAATTCTCGTAATTTTCAGTAAATACTCAAGTAAAGAATATGATTAAAAAATGGTTTTTAACTGGAACAGATACTAACGTTGGAAAAACAATAGTATCCGGTATTATATTAAAAAAAGCATCAAATATTGGATTCAATACAGCAGGATACAAACCAATTGCATCTGGTTGCATTAAACAAATGAAGCATTTTAAAAATTATGATGCAGTATATTTAAAAAAAAACAGCACTGTACAATTAACATATGAAAAAATCAACCCATTTTTTGTGAATAATAATTTTCCACCAAATTTTTTTTTTGATAACGATCAAAAAATTAGTTTAAAAAAAATATCTCATCATTTACAATATATTGAAAAATTATCAAACTGGATCATTATCGAGGGTGTAGGAGGTTGGTATACACCAATTTATAAAAAAATTAAATTATCAGATTGGGTAAAAAAAGAAAATCTACCAGTAATAATTGTAGTTGCAATAAAATTAGGATGTATTAATCATGCTATTTTAACTTATAAAGCAATTATTCAATGCGGGTTAAAATGTTCTGGATGGTACGCTAATTTTATGAAAAATACAAAAAATTCTTTAAAATATATTAACACCATCAAAAGATACATGAATATTCCATTTTTAGGTATTATTCCACACATTCATAATATACACAATTTTTCTGTTGAAAATATTAATATCATTTTACCAAAATAATACAATATTTATAAAATATAAATATAGTTATGTGTTTTATTCATAACTATATTTAAATATTATTTATATATAGGGTATTTTTTGCATAAATCTAAAACATTTTTCTTAATATTTAATATTTTTTTAGAATTTTTATAATCATTAATAATCTCTATCATCCACTCAGATAACATTTTTGATTCTTTTTCCTGAAAACCACGACGCGTGATTGCAGGTGTTCCAATACGAATACCAGAAGTAGTAAAAGGATTATGTACATCATTTGGAATGCTATTTTTATTAACAATAATATTGCACAAACTTAATGCATCCTCTATTGCTTTACCTGTAGTATTTTTATTAATTAAATTTATTAAAAATAAATGATTTTCTGTTCCATTAGAAATAATGTTAAAATCATTTTTTAAAAATACTTCTACCATAGCTTTAGAATTTTTTAAAATTTGATTTTGGTAATTTTTAAATTCTGGATGCAAAGCTTCTTTAAATGCAATTGCTTTGGCAGCAATAACATGCATAAGTGGACCACCCTGACTACCTGGAAATACTGAAGAATCTAGTTTTTTATAAAACTCTTTACTTTTATTTTTTGAAAGAATTAAACCACCTCTTGGTCCTGCTAAAGTTTTATGTGTGGTAGTTGTTACTACGTCAGCATATTCTATTGGACTTGGATATAAACCTGTTACAATTAAACCAGATACATGAGAAATATCAGCTAACAAATAAGCATTAACACTATCTGCAATTTCTTTCATTATTTTCCAATTAATTATTTTTGAAAAAGAAGAAAATCCTCCAATAATCATTTTTGGTTTATTTTTTTTTGCAATACGCTCTAAATCATTATAATCAATATCACCTTTTTTATCTAAACCATATGAAATAGATTGATATATCTTACCAGAAAAATTTACTGGAGCACCATGTGTCAAATGGCCTCCATGTGATAAACTCATACCTAAAATTTTATCCCCAGGATTTAATAGTGCTAAATATACAGAAAAATTTGCTTGTGAACCAGAATGAGACTGAACATTTGCATAATCTGCATTAAATAGTATTTTTGCGCGATCAATAGCTAATTCTTCAATATTATCCACAACACTACAACCACCGTAGTATCTTTTACTTGAATAACCCTCTGCATATTTATTCGTTAATTGTGAACCTTGTGCTTGCATTACTGAAATACTAGCGTAATTTTCTGAAGCAATTAATGAAATATATTTTTCTTGTCTAATTGATTCTTGTTTTATATAATTTAATGTTTTAATATCAGATATTTTATTAAATATTTTATATGACACAATACTGAACTCCAAAATATAATATTATAAAATTTAAAATTTATTAAAATAATACTCATCGATAATAATTTATATAAATAAAAAAATTATTACTCTAATAAAAAATTTCATTAATTTTATTAAAAATATTATCTATATGAATTTCTTGAAAAGTTTTTTTTTTAATATGATGAATTTTAATTATACCATATTGTAATTGTTTTTCATCAATAAACAATATGATTTTAGTAGAATATTTTTTCAAATTTTTTAAGATTTTACTAAAATTCATAGGTTGAAATTCAACTAATATTTTTAATTTTGATGCTATATTTCTTAAATTTTCTGTAAAATGATATACATAATTTTTAATAAGGAATGATGAAAAAAATATATAAATATCTGATTCTTTTTTTTTTTTTGATGTAATGAGACATGAATTTAATAATAACAATAAACGTTCCATTCCCATTGCTAAACCAATAGCTGGAGTTTTTGGACCACCTAATAAATTCACTAAATTATCATATCTACCACCAGCACATATAGTATTTTTTGATCCCAAATATTTTGTTTTCCATTCAAAAACAATGTCATTGTAATAATCTAATCCACGTACTAATCGATAATTAATATTGTATGAAATATTTAAATCAGTCATATGATTACATAATTCTTGAAATTTATTTTTATTTTTTTTATCAACGAAATCCATTAACTTAGGTGCTTGTAGTAATAGTTTCTGAATATTATCATTCTTACTATCTAAAATTCTTAATGAATTTTTTTCTAATTTATGTAAAGAATTTTCATCTAATACAGATTGGTGTTTTTTTAAAAAATCATTTAACACCATTTGATATTTTTTTCTATTTAAAATAGATCCAATTGAATTAATTTCCAAAGTTAAATATTGTAAAATTCCCAGTTTTTTTAAAAATCTATTAATTAACATTATTAATTCTAACTCTATATCTAATTCTGAAAATCCAAAGGTTTCAATTCCAAATTGATAAAATTGACGATATCTTCCTTTTTGAGGTCGCTCATACCTAAACATAGGTCCATAATACCATAATTTTTGTTTTTTATTATGTAATAAATGATTTTGAATCACTGATCGAACACAACTTGTTGTTGCTTCTGGTCGTAATGTGAAACTTATTCCATTTTTATCATTAAAAGAATACATTTCTTTACCAATGATATCAGTATTATTTCCAATAGTTCTTTTAAACAAATCAGTTTTCTCTAAAATTGGTAACCTAATTTCTGAATAACCATAATTAAAAAGTATTTTTTTGAATAAATTTTCTATTTTATTCCACAGTAAAACTTCTTGTGGTAAACAATCATGCATACCTTTTATAGATTTAATAAAATTGTTCACTAAATTTTCCTATTACAATATAATTTTTTTTAAAACGTCTATATTTAAAAAAATTATATTAAACTGATTGTATAGAATCAATACTAATAGTTGATAATTGACCGCATGCTGCCTGAATATCATGTCCTCTCTTTTTACGAATAGTTACAGTGAAACCTTTTTTAACCATAAAACAAAAAAAATCATTTATTTGAGAAAATAAACTACATGAAAAATTTGAATTTGGAAAATAATTCCATGGAATCAAATTAATTTTGCTAGGTATATTTTTTAAAAGTATCGATAATTCTTTTGCATGAAGTAAAGTATCATTGATATTTTTTAACATTACATATTCTATAGTAATTCCATTTTTATTTAATTTGGATATTTTTAAAAAACGTTTTATTGAAGATAATAAAGATTTAATACTATATTTATAATTTACTGGCATTAACTTATTTCTTAAAATATCATTAGATGCATGTAATGAAATTGCCAACTTTACATCCATAATTTTGGATAATTTGTCTAAAGCTGGGACAATACCTGATGTTGATACGACAACTTTTTTTTTTGAAAAATTTAATCCATTTTTATCAAAAATAATATTTAATGAACAAATAAGATTTTTAAAATTTAATAATGGTTCCCCCATACCCATCATTACTATATTAGTAATGGGGTGATACATTAATTGATTTTTATAATTAATGCATTTATAAGCCATTAAAATCTGACCAATTATTTCTGAAACTAACAAATTTCTATGAAATCCCTGCATACCAGTAGAACAAAATTGACAATTTAAAATGCAACCTATTTGCGATGATAAGCACAATGTCCCTCTTTTTTTTTCAGGTATATATACTGTTTCAAAAATTCCATTTTCAGAATTTATTATCCATTTAATCGTATGATCTTCAGAAATTACTTCATTAACAAATTTTGGTATTTGTATCACACTAATTTTTTTTAGTTTATTTCTTAATTTATAAGAGAAATTAGTCATTTTATCAAAATCATGACAAAATTTTTGATACATCCATATCATAATTTGATCTACTCGAAATGATTTTTCATTAATAGAACTAAAGAAATCATTCATTTTTTTACGATCAAAATTTAATAAATTAAACTTATTTAAAAAAAAATTTTTTTTTACTATATTATCCATAATCAATTTATTATTTATTTTTATATATTAAAAATAATGTATCATAAAAAAAGAAATGCATTTAAGTATTTTATAATGTATAAAATCATTATTATAATCATTTAATTTTGATACAAATATCATTAAAAGTAAAAATATGATATCAATTAGAATTTATGATGATACTATTATTTTTATTTTATAAATTAAATATATGAAATAATTATAGTTACAACAGAAATTTAAAAATATGTTATATTTTATTATGAATTAATTTATAATAAATTATTCAAAATAGTATATAATATCATTAATATTACCTTTGTATTATAATTCAATGATATCATGAAAAAAATTTTTAAAAAACTGTATTCATTAAAACAACTAAATGAAATAGAAAGTTATAATTTATTTCAAAACATTATTCATAAAAAAATATCGTCTATTGAAATTTCTGCTGCTCTTGTTTCAATAAAAATGAGATCAATTTCCATTAATGAAATAATTGGTGCAGTTAAAGCATTTAATAAAAATATGGTATTTTTTAAAAAACCAAAATATCAATTTGCAGATATTGTTGGAACTGGTGGTGATGATATAAATACTATTAATATTTCTACATTAAGTGCTTTATTAGGTTCATCATTAGGTTTAAAAATTATTAAACATTGTAATAAAGGCGTATCCAGTTCATTAGGATCATCAGATATATTAAAAATAAATAATATTAAAATTCATAAATCTTATAAAAAAATAAAAAATCAACTAGATAACAATAATGTTTGTTTTATATATGCCCCTAATTATCATTCTGGTTTCCAAAATGTATCAAAAATTAGAAAACAACTTAATACAAGAACTATCTTTAATATATTAGGACCATTACTTAATCCATCACACCCAGATCTTGCAGTGATTGGTGTTTATTCTAAAAATCTAATGAAACCAATTTCACATATCGTTCGTCAATTAAATTATGAAAAAGTAATGATCATTAATAGCGATGATATTGACGAAGTAACATTGCATCACTATACCAATGTTATAGAAATCAATTATGATGAAATTAGTTCATACAGATTATACCCAGAAGATTTTGGAATTAATAAAATATCAAATTATTATTTAAAAAATAATAATATCAAAAAAAACTGTAAAATCTTTAATGATATTTGTAAAGGTATTGGTGATATAAAATACCGATATTTAATATCTATAAATACAGCAGTTTTATTAAATGTTTTTGGTTATGATGATCTTCAAAAAAATACGAAAATTGCTTTTCAAGAACTCAATAACGGAATAATCGAAAAACATATCAAAAAAATTCAAAGAGTATGATTATGAAATACAACGTTTTACAAAATATTTTATACGATAAGAAAAATTGGTTAGAAAAAAGAAAAAAAATACAACCAATTTCAGAAATAAAGAAAACAATAAAATCATCTGTACGAAAATTTTATCACACATTAACACTAAAACAACCATTTTTTATTTTAGAAGCAAAAGCAGCATCACCATCACACGGAATAATTAATAAAAAATTCAATCTTATTGAAATTTCAAAATGTTATAAAAAACATGCATCAGTAATTTCGGTATTAACGGATGAAAAATATTTTCATGGAAAAATGGAATACTTATCTCAAATGAATAAATTGGTACATCAACCATTATTATGCAAAGATTTTATCATTGATGAATACCAAATTTATTTAGCTCGTTACTATGGTGCTGATGCAATTTTATTAATGTTATCCATTTTAAAAGATTATCAATATATTTTTTTTTCAAAAATAGCACATAGTATGAATATGGGTATCATAACAGAAATCAACAATACAAAAGAACTAAAAAGAGCTATCGCGCTTGATTCAAAAGTCATTGGTATCAATAATAGAAATTTAAAAAATTTATCTATAAATATTAAAAATACCAATTTCCTAGCACCTTTAATACCAAAAAATAAAATTATTATTTGTGAATCTGGTATTAAAAATAATATACAAATAAAAAAACTAAAACATATTGTACATGGGTTTTTAATTGGTTCTTCCATTATGCAATCAAAAAATATTAGTCATAAAATTAATAGCATTATATTTGGAAATAATAAAATATGTGGTTTAACAAATCCTAATGATGCGTTGATATCTGAAAAAATTGGAGCAACACATGGTGGATTAATTTTTGTTAAAAAATCACCGAGATTTATTGTATTAGAAAATGCTTTAAGTATCATTAATCAATCTAATCTAAAATACGTTGGAGTGTTTCAAAATGAAAAAATTAAAAACATCATATTTATTATTAATAAATTAAATCTTCATGCTATACAGTTACACGGTAATGAAAATCAAGAATACATAAAAACACTAAAAAATAAAATACCTGAAAATATTCAACTATGGAAAGCATTATTCATAGAAAATAATATTATTCAATTAGATCTAAAACATATTAAATACTACGTTTTTGATAATTTAAAAGGAGGATCTGGAACTACTTTCGATTGGAAACATATAAAAAGATATAATCTAGAAAACGTATTTTTATCTGGAGGATTATCTTTATTAAATTGTAAAAAAGCATCTAGTTTTCAATCTTTTGGCTTAGATTTTAATTCACAATTTGAAATATCTCCTGGAATAAAAGATCATAAAAAATTAAAAACTCTATTTACAATGTTAAGAACGATATAAAATAGTATTTTATTTTTATAATATTATTAAATATATCAACAATAAGGATTTTTATGAGTATTTTAAATTCATATTTTGGTAAATTTGGCGGTATGTATGTTCCACAAATATTAGTACCAGCGCTAAAAGAATTAGAAGAAAATTTTTATGAATCTCAAAAAGATAAAAAATTTAAAAAAAAACTATCACAATTATTGAAAAACTATGCAGGTAGACCAACCCCCCTCACACTATGTAAAAATATTACTCGCGGAACCCAAACAAAATTATATTTAAAAAGAGAAGATTTATTACATGGAGGGGCACATAAAACTAATCAAGTTCTTGCACAAGCGTTATTAGTAAAAAAAATGAAAAAAAAAGAAGTATTAGCAGAAACAGGAGCAGGACAACATGGGGTTGCAACAGCATTTGCATGTTCATTATTGAATTTAAAATGTAGAATTTATATGGGAGTTAAAGATATCAAAAGACAAAAATTAAATGTTTTAAGGATGAAATTTATGGGAGCAAAAATTATACCAGTACAATCTGGATCTGGAACGTTAAAAGATGCATGCAATGAAGCTATACGAGATTGGTCAAAAAATTATAAAAATAGCCATTATATGATAGGAACAGTAGCAGGACCTCATCCTTATCCTACTATGGTAAGAGAATTTCAAAAAATTATCGGTATAGAAACAAAAATTCAAATTTTAAATGTTGAAAAAAAACTACCAGACATTATTATTGCATGCATTGGAGGTGGATCAAATGCTATTGGAATATTTCATGATTTTATTAAAACAAATGTAAAATTGATTGGTGTTGAGCCAGGTGGAATTGGAAAAAAAGAAGGACAACATGGAGCTCCTATAAAATATGGAACACCTGGGATTTACTTTGGAATGAAATCATTATTATTACAAAATCAAGATGGACAAATCCAAAATTCACATTCTATTTCTGCAGGATTAGATTTTCCCTCTGTTGGACCAGAACATGCATGGTTGAATTCTATTAAAAGAGTAGAATATCATTCTATTACTGATAAAGAAGCTGTAGATGCGTTTCAAAAACTATGTAAATATGAAGGTATTATTCCAGCACTAGAAACTTCTCATGCTATAGCATTCGCATTAAAAATTATTCAAAAAAAACCTGATAAAAAACAAACCATTATTGTAAATTTATCTGGTCGAGGTGATAAAGATATATTAACAGTTCAACAATATCTGAAACAGGATAAAATATGAATCGATATTTTACAATGTTCAAAAAATTAAAAAAAAATAAAGAAGGGTGTTTTATTCCATTTGTTGCATTAGGAGACCCATCTATTCAAACATGTTACACTATTATTGATATTTTGGTGAATTCTGGAGCTAATGCGTTAGAATTAGGAATTCCATTCTCAGATCCATTAGCCGATGGAGTAATTGTTCAAAATGCTAACTTACGTGCATTATCTAACAATATTACTATGAAAAAATGTTTTGATATGTTGTATCATTTTCGTCAAAAATATTATAAAATCCCAATTGGAATATTAGTATATGCAAATATGATATACCAATATGGCATTAAAAATTTTTATCAGGATTGTAAATCTATTGATATAGATTCAGTATTAATTCCTGATATTCCTATAGAAGAAGAAAAAAAATTTAAAAATCATTATAATGATAAAAATATATCTTCAATCTTCATTTGTCCTCCAAATGCTAACAATATACTCATGGAGTATATTGCAAAAAACAGCAACAGTTATATTTACTTAATTTCTAGATCTGGAGTTACAGGTCATCAGAACCATGCAAAAATTCCTGATATAAAAATTATTAATCAACTCAAAGAATATAATTCTGTTCCTATTATACATGGTTTTGGTATCTCAAAAAGTTCACATATTATTGATTCAATACGAATGGGATCTAGTGGTGTTATTTGTGGATCAGTAATTATTCAATTAATTGAAATGTTTCAATATGATAAAAAAAATATGTTTTTAAAAATTAAAAAATTAGCAACAAAATTAAAAAATGCTACAATACATATTCAATAATATTGAATTCAAGAATATTAAAATTAAATTATATAAATTATATTATTTCTAAAATACTTCTTTATTTATAGCAGTTAATATGATAAATATTAAAAGTTACATTGATGGCATATTAAAATTATACAAATTGAGAAATTTTTTCATTTTTTTTATAATATTCAATATCATAAAATTTATATTTTTTACATTTATTTCTCCAATAATAGCATTATTATGTATAGCAATCATCATATTATATATCAATAATAATTATTATTTCCGTGCGTTAAAAAATATTATTTCTATAAAAATATATAATGCATTTATGATTTTTTTAATTGCAATATTTGTATTTTATAATCTTAAAGATATTTTCTTTATGTTAAATATGATAATATTTATAATAATTATTACATTTTTTTTAAAAAATCGAATTTAATATCAAACAATCATATTAATATTAAATATATATAATTATTTAATTCATAAAATTACTAATTTAAAAATTAATTATATAAATTTTATTTTATAAAATCTATTAAATATATGAAATATCTGAAAAAAAAAAAACTAGTATTAAGAACATTAGCAATGCCAGAAAATATTAATGTTAATGGAGACATATTTGGAGGATGGATTATGTCTCAAATGGATATAGCTGGATCAATTTTAGCTAAAGAAATTTCAAAAGGGAAAGTTGTAACTCTAAAAATAGAAAATATGTTGTTTTTAAAAAGAATATCAATTGGAGATCTTGTTAGTTGTTATGCTAAATGTATAGAAATTGGTAATACGTCCATAAAAATCAGTATTGAAACATGGGTAAAAAAAATTTCTTTCGAACCATTAGGTTTAAATATAAAAAGTTCACAAGGAGTGTTTATATATGTTGCAATTGATAATTATGGTAATCCAACACCAGTTTTAAAAAAAAATTAATATGATTATATAATGTAATAAATATAAAATATTTTAACATTTTTATCCATAATATAAATATATTATTTAAAATTAAAAAATAAAAATTGGTACATTATAAATAAATTTTCAATAATTATATTGTATTATTCATTAAAATAAATTTTAACAAAAATATAAATATTATTGATAAATTTTTGTAACTAATATATTTATAATTATATTACAATATAATAAAAATAAAATAATTACAATATATACTATCAATAATATTTCAAAGTATTCATTATTCATTAATTTTAATTATAGTACCCATATAAAAATTAACATACTATACCAATTAAAATAGTATTTTAAACATATAATTATAAAATATATTCATATTCATAAATTATTAATATTATGTTCAATGTAATCAATGAAATTAATACTAAATTTTTATGATGATAATATAAATATTAAAACAATAAAAATTATTATTAAATATCTATATAATTAATTTAATAAAAAATTTATTAAAATATTATATATATTTTAATATTTCTTTTAAACGTTTTATTGGATTTTTAGATTGAGTAATGCTTCTCCCTATTACAATATAATCACAATCACAATTTTTAATTTGATCAGGATACATTACCATATTGTGATCATGATGATCATCAGCAATAAATCTCATACCTGGAATTATTGTCTTAAATGATTTTCCAAAAATATTTTTAATTTTTTTAGACATGAAACCTGGACAAATCACACCATTTAATTTTGCTAATTGGGATAATTTAGAAATTTTAATAACATATTCTTCTATAGAACTAGAAACCCCAATTGTTGATAAATTTTGAATATTAAAACTTGTTAATGAAGTTACTGCTACTAAAAATGGAGGATTCAATTTTAATAAACTTAATGCTTTTTTTGCAGATATCATCATTTCATAACCTCCACAACCGTGAATACTAATCATCCAAATACCTAATTTTGCAACAGAATAAACAGCTTTAAAAACAGTACTTGGAATATCATGAAATTTTAGATCTAAAAAAATATCAAAATTAAATTTTTTGATTTCTTCTATAAAAGATACTCCAAATCGTATGAACATTTCATAACCGATTTTTACTTTATAAATCTCTGGATCTAATTTTTTTATTAAATCTATTGCTAAATGTTTTTTACAAAAATCCAAAGCTATAATAATTTTAGGAATATTTTTTAAATTTTTTTGATTCATCATAATATTTTATCTCCATGAATAAAATATAATATACATATTAAATAATTACATATCTCATACATTCAGTCATTTATTTTACTTGTTCATTAGCATGATAAGAAGAACGTACAAGAGGACCGCAAAAAGCTTTTGTAAAACCCATAGATATGGCTTCTTCATATAAATGTTGAAATTCTAAAGGAGTGACGTATCTTTTTATTGGTATATGATTCTGAGTAGGTTGTAAATATTGACCTAATGTTAACATATTAACATCATGATTTCTGAGGTCTTGAAGAACCTGTAAAACTTCTTTTTCAGTTTCCCCTAAACCTAACATTAAACCAGATTTAGTAAAAATATTCGGGTGTTTTTTTTTAAAATATTGTAATAATTTTAAAGATTGATAATAGTTTGCACCTGGTCTAATCAATTGATATAATCGTGGTACATTTTCTATATTATGATTAAAAACATCCGGAGGATTTTTAGAAATAATATCAATGGAATATTTTAATGAATTTCTAAAATCTGGAACCAAGATTTCAATTTTAATATTTTCATTTTTTTTACGTAAATGATGAATACAATTTGAAAATTGAGTGGCTCCACCATCTTTTAAATCATCTCTATTAACTGAAGTAATTACTATATATTTAATACCCATTTTATCTACTACTTTTGATAATTTTTCAGGTTCATGAGGATCAACAAGTATAGGTCTTCCTTTTTTAACAGCACAAAAAGAACATTTTCTAGTACAAATATTTCCCAAAATCATGAATGTAGCAGTATGATTATGAAAACATTCTGTTAAATTAGGACAACGAGCTTCTTCACAAACAGTATGTAATTCATATTTTCTTAAAATATTTTTTAATTTATTTACATGGTTAAATTTTGTTGGTAATTTAATTCTAATCCATTTAGGTTTTAATGAATTATTTTTTTTTTTATAATGATTATTTTTTAAATTTTTTTTATTTAAGTTATTTTGATGAATATTTAACATGTAAAATTCCAATTATTAAAAAAATATTAATAAAATAATAATAATACTATCTTAAAATAGTAAGAATTAAAAATAATTTTTAATGCATAATATTTTAAAAAATGTTGAAATATTTTCAATTAAAATTTTTTTTACATAATATAATGAAATTTCAGGTTTAATATCAGAAATTTGTGTCATAATCATATCCTGAATACCACATGGATGAATATAAAAAAATGGTTTTAAATCCATATTTACATTTAATGCAAAACCATGAAGAGAACAACCTTTTTGAATACGTAAACCAATCGAACAAATTTTTTTACTATCTACATATATTCCAGGATACAATTTATTATTGTTACCAATAATAGAAAAAGTATATAGAGTATTTAAAACAATTTGTTCAATATAAAATAATAACTGTCTAATATTGATCTTATTTTGTTTTAAATTTAGTAATAAATATACTATTTGTTGTCCAGGACCATGATATGTAATTTTTCCACCTCGATTTGATGATGTTATTGGAATATTATGAATATATTTTATTTTTTTATCATCATTTAATACATGTCCTGTAGTGTAAATAGGATAATGTTCTACTAATAAGATTTCATCCAATGTATATTTATTACGAATATTCGTAAAATCATTCATATAATTATAAACTGTTTTCCAATCTTCGAAATGCAAATTACGAATTATAATATATGTATTTTTCAACATTATATAAAATTATCTGAGTTAAAAGAATAGTATAAATATTTTATAATATTTATAATATTTTTGTAAAAATTATTTTAATACTAGCAATAATAAATTCAATTCCAAGAGACATCAATAATAAACCCATAATTCTTGTTAAAATATTAATTCCAGTATTTCCTAAAATCCTAATAAAATACGGTGCAAGTTGAAATAATAACCAACACATGAATGAAAAAAACAATATTAATATACTACCTACTATCATATTATTATAATGATTATGATGTGTACTCCATATGATTGTTGAACTAATAGCTCCAGGTCCAGCAATTAATGGCATTCCTAAAGGGATAATGCTAATATTTTCTTTATTATATGCAACTTTATTTTTATTATTTTTTAAAAGTAATTTACTCATTAATTGTCCATTAATCATAGATGTTGCAACGCTAATAATTAATAAACCTCCAGCAATACGAAAAGATTCAATAGAAATACCAAAAAAACTTAATATAAAACTACCAATAAATAAAGAAACAATTAAAATACTAGCTGCAGTAATATTTGAAATAAGATTAATTCGGTTTCTATCGTTTTGTGATCTTAATCCAGTCATACCAATAAAAATTGGTATCATACCAATAGGATTTATTAATGCAAATAATACTGCAAAAAAATTTAAATAAATCTTAAAATCTGAATCTACATAATCCACATTATCTCCTCAGTTTTGAAAATATTAATCCTTATTTCATAGTATAATATCGAAACTATAAAACTACTACATTTATATTTTTAAAAATATGAAATCTATATTTTTGATAGAAAAATAAATATTCATTTAAAATATCATCTATAAAACTAAATCGGTTTAGCAATAATACTACGACTATCAAACTGTATATCAATAATAATCACACTAATATTATCTGAGATACGATATAATTCTTTATTTTTTAAATATAAAATACCATATTTTTGATTACAAATAATTTCTTTTTGAACATGATGTATATGACACATTGGTATAAATACATTAGCTCCATTAATTATTAATTGAGCACGTATACCATACGGTAAAATATCAAATATTTTTGCCTGAAAAATTTGATTTATTTTTTTAGTTTTATAAAAAAAGTTTATATATAACCAATTTTCAATGTTTTTTTTTATAGTTCGATGTCTTCTTTTACAATCCATAATATTCATTATCATTTTCTGATTTGGTTTAATCGCTGAATTACCTAAAATAATACTTTTAATTATTCTATGGTTAATCATATCACTGTATTTACGTATTGGAGATGTCCATGTTAAATACTCATTGAATCCTAGAGCAAAATGCGGTTTTGGTGTTAAACTCATCACACTAAAAGATTGATATTTTTGAATACAGGATTCGATGTAACATGTAGAAATAGTATTTAAAATACGACGAAATTCACAAAATCCTAATAGAGTAGTAATATTATTAGAGTTAATGTATATACCATTATTTTTTAATATTAAAGAAACATTCTTAGCATTGGTTTCATTAAAACCAATATGTGAATTATATACACCAAAACCCAAATTTTTTGATATAAATTTTGATGCAATAATATTTGCAAGAATCATTGTCTCCTCTACTATTTTATGTGCAATTCCTCTTTTTTGAAAAGTAACTTTTATCAATTCATGACTACTAGAAAAATGAAACTTATATTCTATTTTATCTTTAAATATTACAGCATTTTTTTTACGCCATTTCATTCTTCTATTACATAATTCATGTAATACATTAATTTGATTGATGATACTAGTTTTATGATACCAACTTCTATTACCTTCAATTAATTTTTCAACATCTTCATATGTTAACCTTGCATGAGATTTTATCCATGCTAAAAAAAAATTAAAATTTTTATTAATATTACCGTATTTATCAATAACAACTTTACATGCTAAAACAGGTTTTTTAACGTTAGGGTGTAATGAAAATTTATTTTCTGAAAGTATCCTAGGTAACATTGGAATATTAAATCCTGGTAAATAATTTGTGAATAACATTTTTGATGCAATAACATCTAAATTACTACCAATATTAATATATGCAGTAGGATCAGAAATAGCAATAATTATAGTAATATCATCATTATCATGTTTTTTAACATATAATGCATCATCAATATCTTTCGTACATTCATGATCAATAGTAATAAAATTTAAATGTATAAGATTTTTTCGAAATATTTTTTTATTGAAATTAATTTCATAATTGTAAATATTAGGAAACTTATAATTAGTTTTATGATTAGATAACACTACTTTCCAAGGAAGTAATGGGTCATTATAGGAAGAGATTAATGTAATTAACCTTGCTTGAAATATTTTTCCATTATTTAATTGATGTTGAATTAATTTTGCAATAAACCAGTCTCTATCATGAATATGACGTGCATTATTTTTTTTAACGTCACAAATAATTAAATTTGAAATTAAAGGATAATCCGGCTTAATAAAAACATTATTTCCTATTTTTTTAATATAACCCATAAATATTTTTAAAAATGGTTTAATTAAAATAATAGGTCTTACAAATTTTTTACCATTTTGATAATACAATTCCGCTACAATACGATCTCCATGCATAACATACTTGTTATATTTAGGAGGAATATAATAATTTATTTTTGATGTTACTTTTAAAAAACCAAAACCTTTTTTAAATTTTTTAACAATTCCAGAAATTTGTAATGATTTTAATTTACATGTCATTTTCATTGGTATCAATAATCGATTATTTTGAAACATAGATATTTATCCAATAATTAAACAAATTTATAAAATAAATAATCATCATTGTAAATGATTCATTCCAGATATACTCAAACCTCCATCAACATAAATGATTTGACCAGTAATCCCGCTAGATAAATTAGAGCATAAAAATGCAGCAACATTTCCAATCTCATAATTTGTAATTAACCTTCTTATAGGAGAATAATTTTTAGAATAATTTAAAATTTTTTTAAAATTAGGAATGCTATATGAAGATGTTGTTTTAATAGGCCCTGAAGAAATGGCATTAATTCTAATTTGATGTTTACCAAGAATATTTGCAATATATCTTACGTTAGCTTCTAATGAAGATTTTGCTGAACCAAGAACATTATAATAAGGAATTGATTTTTTAGATCCTAAATATGTTAATGTAATAATTGAAGAGTTTTTATTTAATTGTTTTTGACATAATTGCAACATATGTATTAAACTATAAGAAGTAAAATTATGTGTATTTAAATAATCTTTTTTATTAATATTATTAAGATCATATTCAAAAAATTGTTTTTTTGGAATATATGCTAATGCATGAACGAAACCATCAAAGCTTTTCCAATATTTTGATAAACGTAAAAATAAGTTTTTAACATCATGATTGTAAAAAAAATTACATTTAATCACAATTTTAGAATTAAATTTTTTAGCAATGCTTTGTATTTTTTTTTTATGTTTTTGGTTAATGCATGTAAATGCTAAAGATGCATTTTGAGAATACATAGATTGAGCAATACCATAAGCAATTGATCTTTTATTCAATATCCCGGTAATTAAAATTTTTTTATTTTTTAAAAATCCCATCATATTCCTAAAAATAATTTTATAAATTAAAGTACATACATCATATTATAAAAAACAATCAATTACATATTTTATTAACTATCTCCACAGCATTACCGATATAATTAATTGGTGTTAATTTTTTCAACTTATTTTTTTCATATGATGGAATATTTAATGAATCAATATATTTGTGCAATTGATTAGCGTCAATATTCTTATTTTGAGTTAGTTGTTTTAATTTTTCATATGCATCATTAATTCCAAAACGACGCATAACCATTTGAATTGGTTCAGCTAATAATTGCCACTGATCTTTTAAATCCTTTTCAATATTTATAGTATTTACTTGGATTTTATTTAATCCAAATAAAATTGAATCGTATGCAATGATTGAATAACTAATAGTTACTCCAAGATTCCTTAGTACAGTAGAATCACTTAAATCTCTTTGCCATCTTGAAATAGGTAGTTTTAATATCATATGATTCATAATAGAATTAGATAAACCAAGATTTCCTTCCGATTTTTCAAAATGAATTGGATTAATTTTATGAGGCATAGTAGAAGAACCAACTTCATTTGTACTACATTTTTGATTAAAATAATGTAATGTAATATAACCCCAAATATCTTGATTAAGATTAATTAAAATAGTATTAAATCGTATAATGCAACTTAATATTTCTGATATATAATCATGTGGTTCAATTTGAGTAGTACAAGAATTCCACGTAAAACCTAAATCATTAACAAAACTTTCACTTACTTTTTCCCAATCAATATCAGGATAAGAAACTACATGTGCATTATAATTCCCTGTAGCGCCATTGATTTTACCAAAAATTTTTGTATTTTTTAAATTAACGCTTTGTAATATTAAACGTGAATAAAAATTTGACATTTCTTTACCCAGGGTTGTAGGAGTAGCTGGTTGACCATGAGTTCTAGAAACCATACTAATATTTTTAAATTTTATTGCCATATTTTTAATTACTAATATAATTTTTTCCCAATATGGTAACAATACTGTAAATATAGTACTTTTCATCATACTAGCGTATGCTAAATTATTAATATCGTCTGAAGTACAAGAAAAATGAATAAAATTTATCATTGATTTTTTTTTTGGTATTAATTTAGAAATTTTTTTTTTTAAAAAATATTCAATAGCTTTAGTATCATGATGAATAATATGTTCTATTTGTTTAATTTCTTTTGCATCATTATAATTGAAGTTTTTTATTATATTATTCAATGCATCATTTGTGAAATCATCAAATTTTTGTAACTCAAAAATACCAGATACCTTAGATAATTTTTGCAACCATCTAATTTCAATTTTTACTTTTAATTTTAAAAATGCATATTCACTAAATATATTTTTAAGAACAGAAGTTGTTTTATGATATCTTCCATCTACAGGAGAAATTGCGGATAAATAGAAATTTTCCATATATAAAATCTTCCAAATAAATACTTTAAAGTATAATATAAATATTAATCAATTTTTGAATCTGGATAATAGGGTATAGAAGATGTAATAATTCCACCTCCCAAACATATATCATATTGATAAAACACTACTGATTGACCAATGGTAACTGATGAAACAGGTTGACTAAAAATCGCTTTTACAGATCTTAAATTTAATAATGTTATTTTACATGATATATCTTTTTGTCGATATCTAGTTTTTAACGTACATTTAAAAATATCTAATACGTTATCTTTATTAATCCAATTTACATTTCTAGCAATTAAACCTATCGAAAATAATTTATTATTTTGATGACCTTGAACAACAATTAAACTATTTTTAAATAAATTTTTTTTCATTACATACCATGGTAATAATTTTTTATCATTTTTTCCACCAATACCAAGACCTTTTCTTTGTCCAATTGTATAATTCACTAAACCAGTATGTATACCAATAATATATCCATGGATCGTAACAATGTTTCCTGGTAAACTTCTAATGAATCGATTTAAAAAATTTGACATTTTACGTGGACCAATAAAACAAATACCAAAAGAATCTTTTTTTTGAGAATTTAATAAATTAATTTTTTTTGCTATATTTCGAACTTCATATTTTTTTAAATGACCTATAGGAAACAGTATTTTTTTTAATTGATAATGTTTTAAAGTATATAAAAAATATGTTTGATCTTTTAAAAGATCTGTACTACGTAATAGCATTGGTTTATGATTAAAATATGAAATTTGTGCATAATGTCCTGTAGCAATATAATCTGAATTTAATTGTTTCATAGAAAAATCAAAAAATACTCCAAATTTTATTTTTTGATTACATAAAATATCTGGATTTGGTGTATTTCCTTTTTTATGAACAGATATAAAATCCTTAAATACATAATTCCAATATTCATGAGAAAAATTTATCTCATGTAAATGAATACCTAAAAATTTACATACATTACGCGCGTCATTTAAATCTTCTAATGCGGAACAATAATTAAATTTATCATCCTCTTCCCAATTTTTCATAAATACACCTTCAACAATATATTTATTCTTTAAAAGAAGATAAGCAGATACTGAAGAATCAACACCTCCAGACATACCAAGAATTACTTTTTTAGGTTTTATCATGATGATCAATAATTTTAAAATATCATATATAATTACTAATTATATATATTTATAAAAATTTTTATAAATTTTTTTATTATATTATTATAGTATGAAAATTTTAAAATGATTTAAATAATATATAATCGTATTATTTTTTTTAATGATGAGTATAATAAACATTATTAATCACTTAAAGAGATTAAAAATCAATATGATACATAAGAACATAAGAAATTTCTCGATTATTGCACATATTGATCATGGTAAATCAACACTATCAGATAGATTTATTCAAATATGTGGTGGTTTAACACAAAGAGAAATGTCAGAACAAGTACTGGATTCAATGGATCTTGAAAAAGAACGTGGAATTACAATTAAAGCACAAAGTGTTACAATACAATACATTAATCAAAAAAAACAAAAATTCCATTTAAATTTTATTGATACTCCTGGACATGTAGATTTTTCATATGAAGTTTCTAGATCTCTAAGTGCATGTGAAGGAGCATTATTAATTGTAGATTCTTGTCAAGGTGTTGAAGCACAAACAGTTGCAACATGTAATCTAGCATTAAAAATGAAATTAAAAGTAATACCAATATTAAATAAAATAGATCTCCCAACATCCAATCCTAAGCGAGTAATGCAAGAAATTGAAGATATCATTGGAATTTCAACAAAAGATGCTATACAATGCTCAGCAAAAACTGGAGAAGGTGTAATTGATATTTTAAATAAAATTACCACTGATATTCCATCACCAGGAGGATCTGTTACATCTGAACTTCAAGCTCTTATAATTGATTCATGGTTTGATAACTATCTAGGTGTAATATCTTTAGTAAGAATTAAGAATGGAAAATTATCAATAGGAGAAAATATTAAAGTCATTAGTACAAAAAAAACTTATTTTATACAAAAAATAGGTATTTTCACACCTAAAAGAAAACAAAAAAAATCTTTAATATGTGGAGAAGTAGGATGGATTACATGTGGAATAAAAGATATTACATCATTTTCTGTAGGAGATACATTAACTTCAGAAAAAAGACCAACAAAATTTGCTCTTTCTGGTTTTAAAAAAATTAAACCTAAGATATTTGCAGGATTATTTCCATCAAATAGTGAACAATATGAAACCTTTAAAATTGCACTAGGAAAATTAAGCCTCAATGATTCAGCATTAATTTTTGAGCCTGAAAATTCTAGCGCATTAGGTTTTGGTTTTAAATGTGGTTTCTTAGGATTATTACATATGGAAATTATACAAGAAAGGTTAGAAAGAGAGTATAATTTAAATATTATATCCACAACTCCAACTGTAATTTATGAAGTGTATAAAAAAAATAATACCACAATTTATTTAAATAACCCAAATTATTTATCAAAATTAAATAACATAAAAGAATGTAGAGAACCAATATCATTTTGTAATATTTTAACACCATCAAAATATATTGGTAAAATTATGAAATTATGTTTAACTAAAAGAGGAATACAAAAAAATATCACGTATCATGCACAACAAGTATCTTTACAATATGAAATACCAACTTCAGAAATAATTATTAATTTCTTTGATCAATTAAAATCTGTTTCAAATGGATACGCTTCTTTAGAATATAATTTTAAATGTTTTAAAAAAACTGATATAATGTGTTTAAATATATTAATTAACTCAGAAAAAATTGATGCATTATCCTCTATTGTTCATCAAAATCATATTTATGATACAGCAAAAAAAATAGTTGAAAAAATTAAATTATTACTTCCAAGACAACAATTTAATATTGCAATACAAGCAGCAATTGGTAATAATATTATTGCTAGAGCAAATATTAAACAACTAAGAAAAAATGTATTATCAAAATGTTATGGAGGAGATATTAGTAGAAAAAAAAAACTATTAAAAAAACAAAAAATGGGAAAAAAAAAGATGAAAAAAATAGGGAACATTAACATACCACACACAGTATTTTTTTCAATATTTCAAAATAAATCATAATTTTAATCAATGCATTAATCTTTTATAATTATAAAGGAAAAGTATGGAAAATAATTTTACTAATTTATTAACGATATCAGTATTTGTAACAGGAACTATCTGGATTACTAGAAAAATTAAAAAATTCATCAATAAAAAAAACCAGTTTAAAAAAAATATTGAAATACATAAAAAATCATATTATGAAAATCATATTAAACCAGTAAATTATATTGATAAACTATCTTATCTTGGTTCATTTTTCCCAATGTTATTTTTAATCCTTATTATACGATGTTTTTTTTATGAACCATTTTATATTCCTTCAGAATCTATGATGCCAACACTATTACCTGGAGACTATATACTTGTAAAAAAAAATTTTTATAATATTAAAAACCCTTTTACAAATAAACCAATATTCACTTATCACCTTCCTAAAAGAGGAGATATTGTTGTTTTTAATGATAATAATAATCACAATAAACAATATGTAAAAAGAATTATTGGTCTTCCTGGAGATAAAATCTCATATGATAGCATTAACAAAATTTTAACTATTTATCAAGATTATCAGAATGAAAAATATAATAAAAAAATTTTAGTACATCACTATGTTTTTGATGCATATAACGAAACCCAAAGTAAAGATATTAAAAGAAATATTTTAGATGTATCCAAATTTAATCATCCTGATAATATATTAAATTATAATTGTATGATTTATAAAGAAAATATAGATAAATATAGGTATAATATTTTAATTACATATGCAAAAAAAAACCAGTTAAAATCATACTTTCAACAAAATGATCAACCAAAACAAATATGGTTAATACCACCAAAACATTATTTCGTTATGGGTGATAATCGAGATAACAGTTTAGATAGTAGATATCTTGGTTTTGTTTCAGAAAATAATATATTAGGTAAAGTAGATTACATCTGGATGAGTATAGATAAGAAAAAAAATCAATGGCCAACCGGTATTAATTTTCACCGAATTGGTAAAATTTTATAAAATATTTAAAAATGATAAAATTATAAAGAGTTGAATTGTGATACGAAAATTACAAAAAAAATTAGGTTACCATTTTATAAAAATTGAACTTTTACAACAAGCATTAACACATCGCAGTGCTAGCAATAAACATAATGAAAGGTTAGAATTTTTAGGAGATTCCATTTTAAGTTTCGTAATCGCAAATGCTTTATATAAGACTTTTCCAGAAAGTAATGAAGGAGAAATGAGTAGAATGCGAGCTACTTTAGTACAAGGTAAAACTCTAACAAAAATTGCATTGGAATTTAATATTGGAAAATATTTAACACTTGGAAATGGTGAACTAAAAAGCGGAGGATTCAAAAGAGAATCAATTTTAGCAAATACTATTGAAGCAATTATTGGAAGTATCTTTCTTGACAGCAACATCAACATTGTTGAAAAATTAATATTAAAATGGTATAAAAAAAGATTAAAAAAAATTGTACCAGGTGATACACAAAAAGATTCAAAAACAAGGTTACAAGAATACTTACAATCTAAACATTTACCGTTACCAGAATATATTACTGTACAAGTTTATGGAGAAACACATAACCAATTATTTACTATTACATGCTCAATTATTGAATTGAATCAAAAAGTAATTGGTATTGGTTCCAGTAGAAGAAAAGCAGAACAACACGCTGCTTATCAAGCAAGAATAAAATTAGGAATAAAATGAAAAATAATCAATACAATTCCTCATATATTTATTTTATTGGAAGAACAAATGTTGGAAAATCTAGTATACTGAATACTATTTTTGGTAAAAAAATTTCTATTACATCTCATAAATCTGGAACAACAATACAAAATATTATTGGAATTTTAAATCAAAAAAAAAAAAAGATACAATATGTAGACACACCAGGTATGAATGAAAATAAAAATTACAATAACACCTTAAAAATATTAAATAAGGAGAAAAAAAAATTAATACTATTTATTATTAATAAAACACAATGGACAATAATAGAAAAAAATATTTTAACAGTAATTAAAGAATCATTAGCACCAAGTATTTTAGTAATTAATAAAGTTGACTACATTATTAATAAAAAAATATTATTACCCTTCATTAAAAAAATGAAAAATAAACATGATTTTTTAGAAATTATACCAGTTTCTGCAAAAACTGGAGAAAATATTGAAACATTATCTAATTTAATCAACAAATACACAAAACAAGACATAAAAAATCATAAAA
This sequence comes from Buchnera aphidicola (Panaphis juglandis), assembly GCF_964059065.1. Taxonomy (NCBI): domain Bacteria; kingdom Pseudomonadati; phylum Pseudomonadota; class Gammaproteobacteria; order Enterobacterales; family Erwiniaceae; genus Buchnera; species Buchnera aphidicola. The sequence continues at coordinate 201,257 of NZ_OZ060378.1, read as the reverse complement.
AAAAATATACCACAAATTTTACAAAAAAATTCTTTATATCTGAAATTATTAGAGAAAAATTTATTCGTTTTTTAAATCAAGAAATCCCATACTTAATAAAAATCAATATCGATGAATATAAAATCAATAATTTAGGAATACACGATATTTATGCTTCAATTATTATTAATAAAAAAAAACATAAAAAAATAATTATTGGTAAAAATGGGATAAAAATTAATATTTGTCGTCAAAAATCAAAAAAAGATATAGAAAAATTCCTTAAAAATAAAATAAATCTATATTTTAAAATTAAAATTGAGAAAAATTAAAAAATATGACAATTATTGGATTAGGAATAGATATTCTAAAAATTAAAAGAATTAAAAATATTGTAAACAAATTCGGTCATAAATTTTCAAAAAAAATTTTATCCAAAAAAGAATTAAAAAAGTTATTAACAATAAAAAAAAAAACTAATTTTATTGCAAAAAAATTTTCAGTTAAAGAATCTATATCAAAAGCACTAGGAACGGGATTTCGTAATAAAATTAAATTTACAAGTTTTGAAATATTACATGACAAATTAGGAAAACCATATGTTAAATTATTAAACAAAGCAAAAATTTTTGCATTTCAATTAAATCTGAAATCTATACATATTAGCATTACTGATGAAAAAAAATACATATGTTCTGTTGCAATACTAGAAAAAAAATAAAAAGTATATTTTAAATTCTTTTTGATTTAAAGAATTTTTTTATTAATTGAATACAGGGATCCATCATAATTGATTCATCAATTATTATTTTTTTTTTTAGTTTCTCTATAATCCCCATAATACTATAATTTAATTGATTAAATTTATATTTAGTACCTAAAACCAATCTATAAATTCTACTGTGTTTAATTGCACCTAAACACATCATACATGGTTCTAGTGTCACATACAAAGTTGAATTGCACAAACGATAATTTTTTAAAGTTCTTCCTCCTTCCTTTAAAGCTATAATTTCAGCATGTGCTGTTGGATCGTGTTTTGAAATTGAACAATTGAAACCCGATCCAATAATACGATTATCAAATACTAAAACAGATCCAACTGGAACTTCACCTATTTTTTCTGCATATTTTGCTAATGTAAAAGCATAATGCATCCACATAGTATCTATTTTTTGGAATTCATGTTCATTATTTAATAATGACATATTATTTTAATAATCTTTTCATAATTTTATTTTTTTGTAGTATCCATTCTTCTTTTTTAGAATTAAGTCTTTTATCCTGTTTTTTTTTACCCTTAACAATAGCTAATTTTATTTTACACCAAGCATTTTTCCAATATAAAGATAATATCACTAAACTATATCCCGAAACTTGATACTTACCATGTAAGTAAGTAATCTCTTTCTTTTTTAATAATACTTTTATGTTACGAATTAAACTAACATTTTTATTTATATCAGAATTATAATTAGGATTTATATTTAATCCTAATAAATACATTTCTAAATTTTTAAAAAAAATTCGACAATTAGTAATATTAACAGATTTATTTCTAATGGATTTTACTTCCCATCCTTTTAGAACTAAACCAGCTTCAAATGTATTTTCAACAAAATAATCATAATATATTTTTTTGTTTTTTACAATTTCATTAAAAAAATTTTTTTTACTATTTTTCATGTAAACCATATTTTTATTTTTTATATGTAATTCATATATTTGCATTATATACATAATATAATAAATTACATATATTATTTATTTTTCTACAACAACCATAGCTGGTCTTAAAAGACGTTGATGTAGAATATATCCTTTTTGCATAACATTAAGGATATAATTTGATTTTACCTGTTTTGAATTAGATAGTGCAATTGCTTGATGTATATTTGGATTAAATAACACATATTTATCATTTATAGTACTCACATGAGTAGTATATAACAAATTTAATATGCTATTCAAAATTTTTTTTAATTCTAAAAATATTTCTTCAAATCCTAATGTTGTTTTAGACAATTCTAATGATTTTTCTAAATTATCAACATCAGATAATATAGATGTAATTATTTTTGATAATGAATATTGATGAGCATTTTTAATATCTTTTTTAATTCTATTTAATAGAATTTTTGAATTCTTTTCAAAGAATTTTTTTATAAAATTAATTTCTTTTTCTTCATCAAATATAATATTTTTAATATGATTCATATTATTTTTCATAACTTTACAATAAAACTTTTTTAATAATATATTTAAATAAATATAGTTGAATTATAAAATTTTTTTTTCTTTAATTAAAGGTTCAATATAAGATATTGCCATATCCCATGGTTGTTCAATCCAAATATCTTGAGGGATATCAATAATATAGTCATCAACCAATGATATACCTCTTGGTTTTGCAAAAATAGTTACAAAATATGCCTTTGGGTACATTTTCCTTATAATTTTAGCAGTACCACCTGTATCTACTAAATCATCCATAATTAAAATATTTTCATCATAAATATCTGATTTTTTAATAACTTTTATTTTTTTTAAACAACGATTGTTATAACTAGATATACAAATTGTATCAACGTACCTAATACTTAACTCACGAGCCAATAACGCTGATGGAATTAGTCCACCTCTACTAACTGCAATAATACCTTTCCATTGTCTTATTGCAAGTACTTTATGAGCTAATTTTTTTGTATATATTTGAAGCATATCCCATGTCACAATATGTTTCTTACTCATAACATTCCTTACAAGTTTTAAATAAAATAAAATATTAAAATATTTTAATGTTATAAAAACGGTGCGAACGGGACTCGAACCCGTGACCCCCGGCGTGACAAGCCGATATTCTAACCAACTGAACTATCGCACCAAATAATAATACTTATCATAAATTATTAATACTATTTTATCCATAAACATTTATGATAATTTTTCATATTGTTCAAATATTCAATATGTTTTTCTTTCTCTTGTAAACTTGTTTTTAGAACTTTTAATTTTTTATCAAAATCATTATTGTTAATTAATAAAAACTCATTTTTTATATTGTGACTAAAATCAATATTTTTCTGAACTCTTGTCATTCTTAAATATATTTCAGATAATAATTTCGAATCATTTAAAGCACTATGTAATTTTCTATTTACATTTAGAACATTATATCTCTTACATAAAGCATCTAAGTTGTTTTTTTTTCCAGGAAACAAATCCCTTGCTATTTTAAGTGTATCAATTATATTACATATTTTAGATATTTTTTTAAATTTATTATTAATATTTTTTATTTCATAATCTAAAAAACTAATATCAAATCCTTCATTATGAACAACAATTTCTGAATTTTTTATATAATTAATAAATTCATCATAAATATCAAGAAAAATTGGTTTATTTTTTAAAAATGAATTTGAAATACCGTGTATCTTGAATGCTTCATCACTTACTTCTTGATTTGGGTTAAGATATTTATGAAAAGTATTGGATGTAATACTTCTATCTATAATTTCAATAGCTCCAATTTCAATAATTTTATGATTTTTATAAATTTTATCTACTTTATTCATTCCTGTAGTTTCAATATCTATTACTATTTTTCTACTATATTTTGTTTTCATAAAATAAAATAACCGTTGCTTGGAGCTAAGCGGGATTGAACCGCTGACCTCCTGCGTGCAAGGCAGGCGCTCTCCCAGCTGAGCTACAGCCCCATAAATTATAGGCCTGAGTGGACTTGAACCACCGACCTCACCCTTATCAGGGGTGCGCTCTAACCAGCTGAGCTACAAGCCTATTTAAGTACACAATAATTATTGTGGGCACTTTAAAAAATTAAAGTGTAATTTATTATAAGGAGGTGATCCAACCGCAGGTTCCCCTACAGTTACCTTGTTACGACTTCACCCCAGTTATGAACCACAAAGTGGTAAGCGTTCTCCTTTTAACGGGTTAAACTACTCACTTCTTTTGCAACTCACTTCCATGGTGTGACGGGCGGTGTGTACAAGGCCCGGGAACGTATTCACCGTGACATTCTGATTCACGATTACTAGCGATTCCGACTTCGTGGAGTCGAGTTGCAGACTCCAGTCTGGACTAAGATGCACTTTATGAGATTTGCTTGTCTTTGCAGAATTGCTTCTCTTTGTATGCACCATTGTAGCACGTGTGTAGCCCTGGTCGTAAGGGCCATGATGACTTGACGTCGTCCCCACCTTCCTCCGGTTTATAACCGGCAGTCTCCTTGTAGTTCCCGGCCGAACCGATGGCAAAAAAGGATAAGGGTTGCGCTCGTTGCGGGACTTAACCCAACATTTCACAACACGAGCTGACGACAGCCATGCAGCACCTGTCTCATAGTTCCCTTAGGCACTTTCTTATTTCTAAGAAATTCTATGGATGTCAAGACCAGGTAAGGTTCTTCGCGTTGCATCGAATTAAACCACATGCTCCACCGCTTGTGCGGGCCCCCGTCAATTCATTTGAGTTTTAGCCTTGCGACCGTACTTCCCAGGCGGTCAACTTAATGCGTTAGCTTCGGAAGCCATCTATCAAGTAGACAACCTCCAAGTTGACATCGTTTACGGCGTGGACTACCAGGGTATCTAATCCTGTTTGCTACCCACGCTTTCGCACCTCAGTGTCAGTATTCGTCTAGGAGGCCGCTTTCGCCACAGGTATTCCTCCAGATATCTACGCATTTCACCGCTACACCTGGAATTCTACCTCCCTCTACAATACTCTAGATAATTAGTTTTAAATGCAGTTCCTAAGTTGAGCTCAGGGATTTCACATCTAACTTAATTATCCACCTACGTGCTCTTTACGCCCAGTGATTCCGATTAACGCTTGCACCCCCCGTATTACCGCGGCTGCTGGCACGGAGTTAGCCGGTGCTTCTTTTTCAGGTAACGTCAAAGAAAACAGTTATTAGCTATTTTCATTTCTTCCCTGACGAAAGTACTTTACAACCCGAAGGCCTTCTTCATACACGCGGCATAGCTGCATCAGGCTTTCGCCCATTGTGCAAGATTCCCCACTGCTGCCTCCCGTAGGAGTCTGGACCGTGTCTCAGTTCCAGTGTGGCTGGTTGTCCTCTCAGACCAGCTAGAGATCATCGCATTGGTGAGCCATTACCTCACCATCAAGCTAATCTCGTCTGGGTTCATCTAAAAGTGTAAGGCTTAAAAAGTCCCCTACTTTGGTTTTCCAACATTATGCGGTATTAGCTATCGTTTCCAACAGTTATCCCCCTCTTTTAGGCAGATCCCCAGATATTACTCACCCGTTTGCCGCTCGCCGACAAGAAAGTAAACTTTCTTTCGCTGCCGCTCGACTTGCATGTGTTAGGCTTGCCGCCAGCGTTCAATCTGAGCCATGATCAAACTCTTCAATTGATGTAGCTTAAAACTTCAAAAATCTAATCTCTTTAAATTATAAGAGAATATTTGACAGTTAATTTTAGTGCCCACAATAATTATCTAATTAATTTTTAAAGAACGTAGTGTAAATCACTTATAAATACATACTACATGATCATAAAAATATGTCAACATGTTTTTTTAATTTTTTATATAATTTTCAGAATTGTAATAAAATATTTTGTATATCAAAAATTATTTACATTAAAAATAAACTATAATATAAAATCATAAATAAATAATATTGTAAAATACAAATCAGGTATACTTACAAAAAATTTAAATATAACACATGACATCATATGAATATTCAAAAAAAATTAATTACATACATTACAAAAGCAGCATTAAAATCAAATATATCAAAAAAAAATATTAAACTTATAAAACTATCTTCAAAATCAAATTTTGGACACTATCAAATAAATGGAATAATAGAAATTTCAAAAAAAATAAATACAACAATAAAAAAAACGTCTGATAGCATAATTTTATATTTAAATTCTAAAAAGATATTTGAAAAAATAGAATATTCACATCCTGGATTCATTAATATCTTTTTAAAAAAACAATGGTTATCAAAAAAAATAGAAAATATTACATACTGTAGACGTTTAGATATAAAAAAAAAAAAAAATAAAAACATCATTATAGATTACTCTTCACCAAATATGGCAAAAGAAATGCATGTTGGGCACTTAAGATCAACAATTCTTGGTGATGTAATGTCTAGAGTAATAGAATTCATGGGTTATAATGTAATTCGAATCAATCATATTGGAGATTGGGGATTACAATTTGGAATGATGATTGCTCTATTAAAAAGAAAAAATATTGTAATAAATGAAAAAAATATTTCTTTAAAAGAATTAGAAATTTTATACCAAAAATCAAAGATACTATATGAAAAAAGTGAAAACTTTAAAAAAGAATCAGAAAAATATCTCACAAAACTAAACAACTCTCATCACCATTACATATCATTATGGAAAAAAATAATTCAAACTACTGTAATAGAAAACCAAAAAATATACAAAAAACTAAATGTAAAATTAAAAAAAAAAAATATTACCGGAGAAAGCTTCTATATACCAATGATAAGAAACATGATTTCAGATTTAAAAAAAAAAAAAATTGCAATGGAGAATGATGGAAAAACTATTATTTATCTTGATGAAATAAAAAATAAAAAAGGTGAAAAGATGGGTGTTGTTATTCAAAAAAAAAATAATAACTTTTTATATTCCACTATTGATATAGCTTGTCTAAAATATCGAATAGAAACATTAAAAGCAAAAAGAATAATTTATTATACAGATGTTCGACAAAAACAACACCTAAAACAAATTCAAATTATTGCAAAAAAAGCAGGATATATCAAAAAAAAAATTAAAATTGAACACCATGAATTTGGTATGGTATTAAATAAAAAAAATCAACCATTTAAAACTAGAGACGGTAAACTAATTAAACTTAAAACTTTAATAAAAAAATCAATACAAAAATCAATAAAAATTATCAAAAAAAAAAATCCGAGTTTCAATAACAAAAAAATCCTATATTTATCAAAAATTATTGGAATTAGTGCTATTAAATACGCTGATTTATCAAAAAACAGAAAAAAAAACTATATTTTTGATTGGAAAAATATGTTATCATTTAATGGAAATACTGCTTTATACATACAGTATACATATACAAGAATTCAATCCATTATCAAAAAATCAAAATATTCTATACGACAACTTAATGTGAAATGCATATTAAATACTGATCTTGAAATAAAATTATCAATTAAATTATTACAATTTGAAGAAATCATAACATCTATGATAAAAGATGGAAAACCACACATTCTATGTTTATATTTATTTCAAATATCTTCATTATTTACAACATTTTATGAAAAATATCCTATTATTTATACCTCAACTATTAAAACTCAAAAAAGTAGAATAAAATTATCATTTTTAATAGGAAAAACCATTAAATTAGGTCTAAAAATTTTAGGAATACCTACCTTAAAATTTTTATAATGATACTAGTCGTATCCATTATATTGAAAATGATATCATATTTTTTACAATAATATTCTTATTATCTGATATTTCAAGATCAGATAAAACAATTAATTTCTTAAAATAATCACGTAAAAAAACAGACAAAAAACTTCGTATAGTATGTCTCACTAGTAACACTAAGGGATCATTCATAGATTCTTGATATGAAATAGCATTACCAACTTTTTCTAATAATAATTCTTTAAAAACAGGATCAAAAACAATATCTTTAGATTCCAATATTTTTAGAATTTTATTTTCTAATTCTGCATCAAAACGCATAACATGAATCGTATCCTTATTATAAAATAAATTTTGTGTAATAAATTTACTTAAAGACAAACGAACTAAACTAGTTAATTTTTCTGAATCTTGATTATGTGAAGCATATTCAATCAATGTTTCTAAAATGGTTCGCATATCTCGAAGAGGAATATTTTCCATCAACAAATTTTTTAATACCTTATGTAAACATGTTAAATCCATAATTTTTGGAATCAATTCATCAACAAGGTTTGGAATTTTAGTGGATGTATAATCTAATAGTTTTTGCAATTCAGATCTTCTAAATATATCTTTTAAATTTTCAAACATAATGTTACTAAAATGAGTAATAATTAATTCTTCAGGATCTATAATACAGTATTGATATCTCTCAGCTTTTAATTTTAAAGATATTGGAATCCACACAGCAGGCATTTTAAAAATATCTTTTATTATTTTTTTTCCAGAAATATTTTTTTTTACGTTACCCATATCAATAGCTACCAAATGATCAATAAAAATTTTTCCTCTTCCATATTCAATACCATTAATAACAATACGATAAAAGTCTTGAGACAAATTTAAGTTAGTAATAACATGTACTGAATCAGGTAAAAAACCAATTTTTTTAGCAAAATCTCTCCTAAAAAGATCAATTAAAGTAAATAAATTATTTTTTTTATTAATATCAATCATTGAAATTAACATAGAACCAATTTCTATACGTATCACGTCTTCTAAAACAACATCATTCCATGAAACATTATAAGAATAATGATCAGAATTAGATATATTATTAATATTATTAGTTTTCATAACATCTTTATTCAAAATATTTTTTTTAGACATTTTGATTACTAAAAAAATTAATATTAAAAAAAATGTAAAAAATAAAAAAACCAAATTAGGCATTCCAGGTATAAATCCTAAAATACCAATTATAATACTAGTTAATAAAATAACATTTGTATTATGAAATATCTGATTAAAAATTTGTTCACTAATATTTTTTTTAGTGTCAACTCTTGTTACAATAACCCCAACAGCTGTTGAAATCATTAATGAAGGAATTTGAGCAACCAATCCATCACCAATAGTTAGTATCGTATAAGACGTACTAGCTTCTATTAATTTCATATGATGTTTAAAAATTCCAATCAATAAACCACCAAAAATATTAATAACCATAATTAAAATACCTGCAATAGCATCACCTCTAACAAATTTACTAGCACCATCCATAGCACCATAAAAATTTGCTTCTCTTAATATTTTTAAACGGCGATATTTAGCAATATCCGAATTAATCGATCCTGTATTCAAATCAGAATCAATTGAAATTTGTTTACCAGGAAGACCATCTAAAGCAAACCTTGCGCTCACCTCTGAAATGCGTTCAGAGCCTTTAGTAATAACAATAAAATTAATAATAATTAAAATAATAAATATAATAATTCCAATTAAAAAGTCTCCACCAACTAAAAAATTACCGAATGATTCAATAACATGACCGGCAGAAAATAGACCCAAATGACCTTTTAACAAAATAATTCTAGTAGAAGCAATGTTGAGAGATAATCTTAATAACGTCGAAAATAATAACATAGTAGGAAAAGATGAAAATTCCAATACATCATTTATAAACATTGAAATTAAAAGCATCATAATTGAAAGAATGATATTAAATGTAAAAAAAATATCCAAAAATAAAGAAGGGAGTGGTAATATCATCATGAATAAAATGATTAAAATAAAAATAGATCCAAATAATTTCTTCCATTTAATCTTTCTGATAATATTTAATATAGTAAAAAAAATAATATTTATAATCATTCTATACTCACAGAATTAAAATTTATACAACATCAGTAATAACTTCACAATAATTAAATATTAAAATTTAATATCCATGAAAAATTCAGTAATTTAATCATTTTAAAAATTTAATAACTTCACTATAGTATTTATCAGGAACAGGTGAATTTATTACACCATATACATATAAATCATACGTTAATTTTGTTTCTAAAATAGTTAAAATATTATTTTTAAAAGCAACTTCTTTAATTTTTAATACTTTTTTACCACAACCTTTAGAAATAATTTTTAAATCATATTTTTCTTTTAAAGAATATTTTATAACAACAGCATAATTTAAAGAAAAAAATAAAACATATTTATCAAAACTAACATTTAACATTTTTTTTTTCAGCAGTTGATTTTGTTTTTTATAAATTATCTGTTTAATATGAAAATTTATACCTGATTTTTTTTGTTCATCTTTTATTTCTCTACGACTCATTTTTAATTTTCTATAATAAAAAATATTTTTAAAAAAAATATCAAAAACCATTACTGGAATTAAACTAAATAAAATAAAAATAAAAAAATAAAATAATGATTTCATAATCATATTAAAAGATGAAAATGGTAATAAAAAACTTAAATTGTTTATTTCAAAAAACCAATAAATGAAATATACCCAAGTTGTTAAAAATATCATCAGTATCATCATTAACTTCGTAAAAAAACTAAAATATAATTCCAAGGAAAAAAACATACTAATTTTATTAAAAATATTCATTTTTAATGAATAAAACTTAAAAAAACTCCATTTAAAAAAAAAACCATTAAAAAAAAAAGGTGTAATTAAAAGAAAACTAAAAGAAATAAAAAAAAAAATTAAAAAAAAATATAAAAATTGTATTAGTACATAATGTAAAAAACCTGAATCTAAATAATTATCTAAAATATTATCATGTTGAAATGAAAAACCTAAAGTAAGTATTTTTATAAAAAATAAAAAAATCTGATTATTATAAATACAAATTGATAAAAAACCAGATAATAAAATCATAAAAGTATTCAACTGAATGGAATAATTTTTTAAACCTTGATCTTGAGCTTTCTTAATATAATTACGAGTTGGTTTTTCAGTTTTTTCTTGATCATCGTACTTCACATTCAACAACCTTTTATTAAAAATAAATATGTATGTATTATGTAATATATATTTTTAATATAAAATTTCATAAAAATTAAATTATATAAAGATCAAGAACTTAAATATTAATTTAAATTTATCATAAAGTACATTATAATATATTATTATGATATCAATTTATAATATATCAAATGAAAACTAGCCAATATCCATTATATACCATAAAAGAAACTCCAAAAAAAATAGATATTATTAGCCATAAATTAATGTTAAAATCAGGATTAATACGTCAATCATCATCAGGACTATATATTTGGTTGCCTAATGGATTAAAAGTACTAAATAACATTAAAAAAATTATACGTTATGAAATAAATAAATTGAATGCAATAGAAATGTCTTTCCCTTTATTACAACCGAAATACTTATGGGAAAAAAGTAACCGTTTTCAAGAATATGGGAAAGAACTAATGAAAATATATGATCGAAATAATAATATTTTCATATTGAGTCCAACATATGAAGAAATGATTACACAATTTATTACACAAGAAATCACATCATATAAAAAATTACCAATCATAATATATCAAATACAGAAAAAATTTAGAGATGAAATTAGGCCTAGATCTGGAACTATGAGGGCTCGAGAATTCATTATGAAAGACGCATATTCATTTCATATTAATGAGCATTCATTGGAAAAAACATACCAAATAATATACGATGCATATAAAAAAATATTTAACGTATTGAATTTAAAATTTTATTCTGTACAAGCGAATTCTGGATTAATAGGTGGAAAATATTCACATGAATTTCAATCACCATCTAATAATGGTGAAGATCAAATCATGATTTCATATTATAAAAAAAAAAATTCAAAAAATAATTCATATGAAATAAAAAAAACCGTTAAAAAAAAAATCTTACCAAATAAAATAATAAATATTAATAAAATACTCAAAAAATATAACTACAACATAAAAAATATATTTTTTCAAATGAAAAAAAAAATTATAAAGATTTTTATTATCAATATAAATCATAAAAAAAATAAATATTTTGCATTTATGATTCGAGGAGACCATGAACTTAATATCAATAAAATTAAAAACTGTCAGCCAGAAATTATAAAAAAAAATCAAATATTATTTTCAGAAAAAAAAAAAATCAAAAATATTTTAAAAAAAACAAAAGAAGTTAACTTATCAATACCAATAATTATAGATACTCATATTTCATATTTAGATTCTATTTTACCAATAGTTTTAATTAATAATATATATTTTCATCAATATTCTTTACAACAAAACTTTAAAAAAAAAAAAATATACGATATCATAAACTATGATGAATCGAAATATAGATATAAAATTAAAAATTGTATCGAAATAGGTCATATTTTTAAAATTGGTACAAAATATTCTAAAAATACTGATTCAAGTATCACAAATAAAAAAGGAAATAAAAAACTTATTCATATGGGATGTTATGGAATAGGAGTAACGCGATTAATTAACGCAATTATTGAACAAAATCATGATAAAAAAGGAATAATATGGCCAAATCATATTGCTCCATTTGAAGTATTAATTATTCCAATAAATTTATATCAATGTAAAAAAATTCAAAAAATATCTACAAAAATATATTTACAATTTAAAAATAAAAATATTAAAGTGTTAATGGATGATAGAGATGAAAGAATTGGAGTAATATTTTCCGATGCAAACCTAATTGGTATCCCTAATATCATTATTATTAATAAAAATACCGTTTATCAAAATACTGTGGAATATCAAGAACGTAAAAACATTCAAAAAAAAATCACCATACATATTGACAACATTATACAATTTATATTAAATAAAAAAAAATCAAAACATTAAATGAACGCTATCTTTTCCTAACAAAAATTTTAAACGATTTAATAATTTTTGATGAATTTTAACATTCCATCGACAATGCAATTTAAAATTAGATTTAGGTCTACTAATCATATTACAAATATATATTGGTATTTTACCACCCAAAAATGGTGTAATAATATTTTTAATGTCATTATATAATGCATCATAAATATCATGATTTTTAATATAAAGAACTAATTTTTTCACATATTTATCTCTATAATAATTAATATCTATAATCTTATGAGCAATGCATTTAATGGAATTAAAAGCATCAATTTTAGAAACATAACCCTTAATAATCACAATATTATCTTTCTTTAAATATTTTTTATAAAATTTTTCTATATAATCAAAAATAATAACTTCAACTTTATCTGGATGATCTATCAATTCTAAAAAAATAATATTTTTTTTTTTTTTTGTAATTTTCATACTTATCGAAGATATTATACCAAATATGGTTATTTTTGATTTCTTAGAAATAACAATATCTCTTATTCTGAAACCATTGGTATAATATTTTAATTCTGATAAATATTCACAAATTGGATTACCAGTAAGATAAAAACCTATTACATCTCTTTCATGACATAAAATTTTTTTATTCGTCCAAAATAAATTTTTTGATTTTTTATAATTTATACTTAAAATTTTATTTTCTTTCTCTAAAGGTTTTAATAAAGTTAATTGACAAATATTATTTAATTTTTTATTTTGATTTGAAAGTTGAATAGCATCAGATATTGAATAAAATAATATTTCTCTAGAAACCTTAAATGAATCAAATGATCCAGAAAAAATTAATTTTTCTAAAACTCGTTTATTAATACACTGTGATGAAACATTTATACAAAATTCAAATAAACTATGAAAAATTTTTACTTTTTTTCTGGATAAAATAATTTCTTTCACCACATTTTTACCTAAACCTTTAATCGCTCCTAAACCGTAAATGATATGATTATTTTTGCTAACTGTAAAAAAATATTCACTAATATTAATATCTGGAGGAATTATTTTAATTTTCATACGTCGACATTCGTAAATTAAGATTTTAATTTTATCTGAATTATCAATATCTGCACTCATTACAGAAGCCATAAATTCAGAAGGATAATTAGATTTTAACCATAATGTTTGATATGATATTAAAGCATAAGCAGAAGAATGTGATTTATTAAAACCGTATCCTGAGAATTTTTCTAATAAATCAAATATCTTACTCGATAATAAATTCGATATTCCATTAATCATAGCACATTTTTGAAATTTTATGCGTTGGTTTGACATTTCTTTAAAATTTTTTTTAGACATCGCACGCTGCAATATATCTGCTTGAGATAATGAATAACCAGACAAAACTTGTGCAATTTTCATAACTTGTTCCTGATATAATATAATACCATATGTAGATTCTAATATTGGTTTTAGGGATATATGTTGCCATTTTTTATCAGGATATGAAATAGGTTCCTTTCCATGCTTACGATTAATAAAATTATCTACCATACCTGATTGTAATGGACCTGGTCTAAATAAAGCAATCAAAGAAATAATATCCTCAAAACAATCTGGTTGTAAACGTAAAATTAAATTTCTCATGCCATATGATTCCAATTGAAATACTGCAATTGTATTTCCAGTATTCAATAATTCAAAACTTTTTTTATCCTGCAAAGAAATATGATTCAAATGTATTAATTTTTGATTTTTGTATTTTAATCTTTTATTAATCATTCTTACAGCAGAATGAAGAATTGTCAACGTTCTTAATCCTAAAAAATCAAATTTTAATAATCCTATATAATCAATATCATTTTTATCAAATTGTGTAATGAATATATTATCATCACATTGTACGGGTGTAAATTTTTTCAATTTACTTGGAGAAATTACAATACCTCCAGCATGTTTTCCTGTATTCCTAATAACTCCTTCTAATCTTTGAGAAATATCTACTAATCTTTTTACTTCAATATTTTTATCATATAAATTAAAAAAATCTAAATCTTTTAATAAAGATTGTTTTAAAGTAATACCAATATCTAAAGGTATTAATTTTGAAATTGAATTAACAAAACCATAAGGGTAACCCAAAACTCTACCAACATCACGAATTACCGCTCTTGCTGACATTGTTCCAAATGTAATTATTTGTGCAACACGATCTTTTCCATATACTTGAGCTACATGTTCAATTACCAAATCTCTTTTTTCCATACAAAAATCAATATCAAAATCTGGCATAGATCGTCTTTCATGATTCAAAAACCTTTCAAAAATTAAACCAAATCTTAAAGGATCTAATTCGGTAATATTTATTGAATAAGCAACTAAAGATCCAGCTCCAGAACCTCGACCTGGACCCACTGGAATATCATTTTTTTTTGCCCATTTTACAAACTCCATTACAATTAAAAAATATCCAGGAAAATTCATTTTATTAATTACATCTAACTCTTCATGTAATCGATTTCGATATTTTATTTCCATTAATTTTCTAATCTTACTATCTGGATATAAAACATTTAATCGATTTTTTAAACCATTTAAACTAATATTAATTAATAACTGTTTTTCATCAGTATTTTCTTTTGAAAAAATAGGCAAAAAATAATTTCCAGTAGGTATACTAACGTTACAGCGTTGTGCAATCTCAATGCTATTTCTTAATACCTCAGGAATATCTGAAAATAACAAACACATTTCTTGCTCAGATTTCATAAATTGTTCATGACTACAATTAGTATGATTAGTGTATTTTTTCAGTGTTACACCTTGATGAATAGATAATTTAATTTTATAAATATCAAAATCACGTTTATGTATGAAACACACATCATTAGTGGCAACAATCGGAATTTCATAAATTTTTGAGAGTTTTAAAATACTTTGTATGTATTCTTCTTCATAAATTCGATTTGTACGATGTATTTCAAAATAATAAAAATCTAAAAAATATGTATTATAAAAATTTATAAACTCATTTATAATTTTTTGATTATTATTAAGAATATATTTTCCAAAATCTCCATTATAACCACCAGACAAAATAAGTAATCCTTTCCTACACTCTAATAACCAGTCCTGATATATTATTATATCTTCTTTTATACAAGACGTTGGATCAAAATTAGTTCTCGATTTAGAAATTAGTAATATTAAATTTCTATAACCAATGGTATCTAAAGCAATAATATTAATTAAACTTAATGATGAAATAAAATTAAATTTTATTTTGAATTTTACTCCAAAAATCGGTTTAATTCCATATTCCATTGCCGAAGTATAAAATTTTATTGCACCATAAAAATTACCATAATCAGTTATTCCCAATGCTGGCATATTTAATTTATACGCTTGTTGAATCAATTCTTTCGGTTTATTTAAACCACTTATGATTGAATAATCACTTTGAGTACATAAATGAATAAATTTAGGATGCATCATATTATTTAATATCTTATAATAAAAATAAAAAATTGAAAAATATTGATAATCATAAAAATATTTATTAATATTTCATATTATAAAAAATTATAATAATCAATTCAAAATATATTTACACATGATTTTAGCATGACACACAATATTTTTTTTTACAAAAATTGATCCCTTAAAAAAAATTATATTTCTAATCTCTTTAATTAATAATACTTCTATTTTTAGCTGATCTCCAGGAATTATTCGTCTTTTAAATCGAGCAACATCAATCCCAGTAATATAATAATATCCATTAGAATTTTGATGATCAGGATGATTCAATAGAGATAAAATAATTGCTGCTTGTGCTATTGCCTCAATCATTAATACCGCGGGGAAAATAAAATGATTAGGAAAATGACCTTGTAACCAAGGATCATTTGCAGTAATATTTTTAATGCAAAAAACTATATTTTTATTTTTAAAATATCTGACACGATCAATTAATAAAAATGGATAACGATGAGGTAATAAGTGAAAAAGTGTTTTCATGTTTACATCAACTATTTTAAAAGAATCACCAATTATTTTTAATATTCAATTGAAATGGTTCTAAAATATCTCTACAATAATGTAATATTGGATAAGCATAAGAGAATACTAAGGGACCAATTGGAGAAATCCATGTCAATTCAATACCAGTTGTAACATGTACAAAATGTGGATGACTATAATTTGTAATTTTATAATACACATTTTTAATAGTATTTTTCCAATCTGTATTCCAAATATTACCAATATCTATAAAAAATGTTGTATGAAAAAAACGATCATAATAATGATTAAAAATATAAAAATTTGGAATTATAAAATCCATTTTATTAACAAAAAATATATTTCCACCAAAATGATTTTGAAAACCATGATTTAATTTTTTTGTTTTATAAGATTTATTATTACAAATTCTAGAATCAAAATTACTAGGTCCTAATCCTAAATTAATAAAACCACGAAGATTATTATCATCTTTTAAATAAAAATTTTCATAAACTGGATAGTTTACATGATGAAATGGAGAAATAAAACCAATTCTTAATCTCTCATGAGAAACACATCTAATATATTTAAAAAAAGAAAAATATCGTTCAAAAAATAATAACTCTTTATGATAATGATTTATAACATTAGAAAAATAAATATTTTGATGAAATGATAATTTATTACCATAATTTGGAAACAAAACTTTTGGTACACTATTATAAATAAATGAATAAGAAATCGAAATTTTTGAATGATCATAATTTTTTAAATTATGATTATTAAAATGAATATTAAAAAATTTAAAATTATTCCACAAAGAACATGTATGTATTTTTTTTATAGAAAAATCATGATAATTATAAAAATAAAAATTAATTAAACTATTTTTATAAAAATAAAAATTTATCTTTTCTTTCATGCCATAAATATCATTACTAGATAAAATAGAATCTGTATTATAGATGATATGATTATAAAAAAACTTACTCATCCATGTTACGTTATTTAATACATTTGGATATTTAAATTCATAAAGAACATTATTTTTTCTATTGTTATGAAAAATATTTAGTTTTGTTAATATACCGTAACCAAAAATATTATTATTACTAATTTTAAAATTACAATTTGGACCATAAGATAAATCATAACCAAGTTTCATATTAAGAGCATGAGAATTTTTATTCTGTACCTTATATACAACATCAATTCTATTGCGATTATGAATAATATGAAGATTAAAAAAAACATTTTTCACATATCCTGAATTTTCAAGAATATATTTACCTTGTTTTATGACACTTAAATTTGCATAAGAACCGATTTTAATATTTTTTAAAAGATGGTATAATACAAAATTTTTTGTAAAAGTATTACCTTGAATATGTATAGAATTTACAACCATCCTCTCACCAAGAGAGGTATACATATGTACAACAACACTATGTTTAATATTATTAATTTCAGTTTGAAAATAGCAATTGCATTGTAAAAATCCAAAATTAAAATATAAGGTTCGTAATTTATTCTGTATTTCAAAAAATTGATATACATTATATGGATCTTGATAAAAAACTTTTGAAAATAAAGAATTCAAATCAATTATATCACTTCTAAAATTTCCATGAATTAATACCTTTGATACATAAAACTTTTTACCTTCAAAAATATTAATGTATATATTCATACTCTTTTTATCACTTGATAAAACTAAAGTAATTTTCTTAATAAAAAAATCAATATATCCATGTTCATAATAAAAAGATTTTAACAATATTAAATCTTTACGAAAGGTATCATCATTATATTTATTAGAAAAAATTAAATTTTTTAAGAATCCAGAATAAGAATGAAATAAGGATATAAGATCAGAATTTAAAAAATCGTGATTTCCAATAATATTAATATTTTTTAATGTTGGACAAGTACCTTCTATTAAATTTATATTAATTAAAACAAAATGATCATTTATTAATTTATAATCAATATTAATTTTTGTATAACATATACCAATATTATGATATAAGCATTGTATAATATGTTTCAAATGTATAATTTTTTTTATATCAAATACGTGATTAACTTGTATTCCAAAACATCGACACGCATTTAAAATAGAAATAGATTCTAACTTATAATTTCCATTGAAAATAATATTTGAAATAATCGGATGTGTATTTAATATAAAAAATACAGTTTTATTAATTTCAGAAATTGTAATATGATTAAAAATTCCTGTTTTTGATAATTTAAGATATGTATTACCAATATCACTAATTTTATATTGATGATTTACTTTATAATTCAAAATAACATTTCTAGCAATATTATCTAAACCAATAAAATCTATTTTTTTAAAATCATCTGATGGTTGAGCAAAAACACTAACACTATAGAAACAAAAAAATAAAAATAAAGAATACCGAATAAAAAATATTTTCATAATTTACTTAAATTTTAATAATAAATAACATCATCATTATTAATAATGCGAATTATAATTTACATTATTAATAATATGGTTTATAAAAACATATAATTATATTACATCACACTATATATTTATTCTATAATATTATGATGACAATTTATGAATTATTTATATTTTCATCATGACAATTTTTTTTTTTGATAATATGTCATTAATTTTATTAATATATTTATCAGTCAAATCTTGTATTTCATTCTGTATAATGCGTTCAGCATCACTACTAATTAATTTATCTTTTACAAATCTTTTTAATTTATCATTTGCATCACGTCTTATAATTCGTATATTAATACGACTCTTTTCAGATTCGGATTGAATTAATTTAAATAATTTATTTCTTCTTTCTTCAGTCAAAGGAGGAATAATTATTCTGATAACATTATCATGAACAATGGGATTTATTTCTAATTTTGAATGAAAAATCTCTTTTTCGATTATTCGAATCATGTTACGATCAAATACACTTAATTTTAATGTATTAAAATTTTCGATTGTAATATTAGATAATTCTTTTAATGGAGTTTTTAAACCATAGTAATCCACCTTAATATCTTCTAATACTTTTGATGACACACGATTAGTCCTTATATTATTAATATTTTTTGTAAATCTTTCTATACAAGAATTCATTTGTTCTGTAATATTTTTTATGATATCACTTTTCATATATTTCCCTCATTATATGGAATTAAATACAATTTATCCATGATATAACATAAAAATTAATAATACTCGTATCAATATTAATCAATATCTTTAATAATTGTTCCTTCATGCTCGCCTCTTAAAATACGGAATAAAGCATTTTTATGATTAATATTAAAAATACAAATTGGAATCTTATAATCACGAGCTAAAATAAATGCTGTTAAATCCATAATTTTAAACTCATTTTTCAAAACATCCTGATAACTCAACTGATGAAAAAAAACTGAATTTTTAGAATTATTTGGATCATTGGAATATACTCCGTCTACTTTTGTTCCTTTCAAAATAATATCAGAATTGGTTTCAATAGCACGTAAACACGCTACAGAATCTGTTGTAAAAAACGGTTGTCCAAGACCTCCACAAAAAATTACAACAACTGATTTTGATAATAAATGCAATGCCTTCTCTAAATTATATTCATTACACATATTATGTGTAGCAATCGCAGACATTAGATATACCGGAACATTACATTTATTGAAAAGATCTTTTAAAAACAATCCATTAATTACTGTAGATAACATACCAATGTAATCACATGTAACTCTATTGATCCCTAACTTTAATAACGAAACTCCTCTAAATAAATTTCCTCCACCAATTACAATACTAACTTCTACTCCTTTATTTAAAATAAATTTAATATCACGAATAATATCATGAATAACATCATCATTTATTTTTGATTTATTAATACCTTTAATAACTTCGCCACTAATTTTAAAAACGATACGTTTATATATAAAATTCATACTTTTTCATTCACAATCTTTATAATATTCATGATAATAATATTATACTAAAAAATATTTTAAATGTCTTCACCTAGTTCAAAACGAGCAAACTGTAAAATTTTTATGTGATTATCTTCCAGAAAATCTTTAACTTTTTTTGAAATATCAAAAATAAAATTTTGTTCTAATAAACAAATATCATTAATAAATTTTTCTATACGACCGTGAACAATTTTTTTTGAAATTAATACAGATTTTCCTGATCGTAATGCAATATTTAATTGTATTTTTTTTTCTTGTTCAATTAAAGAATTAGGAATATCATCTCTAGAAATAAAATCTGGTCGTGAAGCTGCAATGTGCATCGAAACTTTTTTTAATAAATCATTTTTTTTACTACTTGCATGCAGTATCACACCAATACGATCATGATGCAAATAGTCTGAAATATTATCTCCAAATAATACAAAAAACCTACGAATAACAATATTTTCATTAAATTTTGAAATTAATAACAATCGTTTTTTTTCTAAAACACATTTTAATAACGCTATATCCTTAATATTCTTATCATGCGCAATAACTAAAGCATCATGAACAAAATTTACAAAATCATCATGTTTTTCAACAAAATCTGTTTCACAATTTACTTCAATTAAATAAGCGTGATTATTAATAACGTGAGTTAAAATAATACCACGAATCGCAATATTATTAATTTTATTATTTGCTTTGATTTTTTCATTTTCTTTTAAAATCATTATTGCATTTTCAATGTTTCCTTTAGATTTTATTAATGCATTTTTACATTCTATAATACTAATACCAGATTTTAATCGTAATTTTTTTATAAGATCAATATTAATACGCATGAATATAATATTCCTCAAAATACAATATAAAACATATAAGAATAAAATATATAAAATATAATTAAAAATAATTATATGTATAATGTAATAAAAATATACTTTATAAAAAGTATCATTGTGATATATAATCTACAATAATTTTTAAATATAAAGTAATTGCACGAATCGCATCATCGTTACCAGGAATAATAAAATCTATACCATCTGGACTAGAATTCGTATCTACAACAGCAAATACTGGAATTCCTAAATTATTTGCTTCTCTAATAGCAATACGTTCATGTTGTGCATCAATAATAAAAATAACGTCTGGTAAACCACCCATATTTTTAATACCTCCTAAACTATTTTCTAATTTTAACAATTCCCTCATCCTAATTAAACCTTCTTTTTTAGTTAGCTTAGATAAAGTTCCATCCTGCATTTGCATTTCTAAATTTTTTAATCGATGAATTGACTGACGAACAGTTTTCCAATTCGTTAACATGCCTCCCAACCATCTCCGATGCACATAAAATTGATTACAATTCATAGCTGATATTTTAATAATATTACTTGCAGACTTCTTAGTTCCTATAAATAAAATTTTTCCTTGTCTTGTATAAACTTTTTTTAATTCTAATAGAGCAGTATTAAACATAGGAATCGTTTTTTCTAAATCAATAATATGTATTTTATTACGTATTCCAAAAATAAAAGATTTCATTTTAGGATTCCAATAACGAGTTTGATGACCAAAATGTACACCAGCCTTTATCATGTCACTCATAACCGTTCTTTTCACAATAATAATCTCCATTAAAAAAATAAAAATATATTAACATTATATTATATTTTAAAATTAATAATTAGTATTCTATATAAATAATGTATTATTATCAATAAATTCATAAAAATTAAATTATTTCAAAAAAATCAATATTTTATAGTAAAAATCGATAAATAATATACAATAAAAATACTTTCAACAATATTATTTAATGTATTATAACATTTTATATTAAATAAATATAAGTTCAAAAATGAATATTTATATAAAAAATACTAAAGAAATTAAAAAAATGAGAATATCTGGAAACTTAGCAAGTAATGTTATGAATATGATTTCTAAATATGTTATTCCTGGAACTACAACTGAACAATTAGATAATATTTGTCATGATTACATAGTATATGAACAAAATGCAATTCCAGGATGTTTAGGATACCATGGATTTCCAAAATCTACTTGTATTTCTGTAAATAATACCGTATGTCATGGTATTCCAAGAAAAGATCAAATATTAAAAAACGGTGATATTGTTAATATCGATGTTGCAGTGATAAAAAATAAATATTACTCTGACACTTCTAAAATGTTTATTGTTGGTGAAACTAATACATTATCTAAACAACTTTGTCATGCAGCTAAAAAAAGTTTATACATCACATTCAAAAAAATTAAACCAGGAATACCTGTCAATATCATTGGAAATACAATACAAAACTATATTGATAGCACTCCATTTTCTATTGTTAAAGAATACTGCGGTCATGGTATTGGAAAAAATTTTCATGAAAAACCATATATTTTACACTATAAAAATCAAGACACCACAATCTTATTTAAAAAAGGAATGATATTCACAATTGAACCAATCATTAATGCTGGTACTTGTGAAGTATTTTGTATGAATGATAATTGGACAATCTGTACAAAAGATGATCAATTATCTGCACAATATGAGCATACTGTTTTAGTTACTAAAAATGGTTGCGAAATTTTAACTAAAAGAACACAAGAAAAAATACATAAAAAATATATTAATATATAAATTTTCATCATTATGAATATTATATGTATAAAAAATTCATCCATCATCAGAGTTGAAAGTAATGAAAACACTAAAAACAATAATTGATAAAGCTTTTGAAATAAAAAATCAAATTAATTCTTATAATGTTAATCATGAAACAAAAAATGCTATTGAAGAAACAATTAATTTACTTAATCAAGGTATACTACAAATATCAGAAAAAATATCCGGGAATTGGATTACACATCAATGGTTAAAAAAAGCAATTTTATTATATTTTTGCATTAAAAAAAACAAAATAATATCAGATAAAAAAAATAATTTTTATGATAAAATTCCATTAAAATATGAAAAAACAACAGAAAAAGAATTTAAAAAGAACAATATTCGAATTGTTCCACCAGCAACAATACGAAAGGGAGCATTTATTGGAGATAACACAATCATTATGCCATCATTCATTAACATTGGATCATATGTTAACAGCAATACTATGATCGATACGTGGTCTACAATAGGTTCATGTGCACATATTGGTAAAAATGTGCATATTTCTGGAGGTGTAGGAATTGGAGGTGTATTAGAACCAATACAAAATAACCCAACTATTATTGAAGATAATTGTTTTATAGGAGCAAGATCCGAAGTTGTAGAAGGAGTACTAATAGAAGAAGGTTCAGTACTTTCTATGGGTGTATACATTGGGAAAAGTACAAAAATTTACAATCGTATGACAGAAGAAATTACTTATGGAAAAATTCCTTCAGGTTCAGTTGTTGTTCCTGGAACTTTGCCATCTAAAAATAAAAAATATAATCTATATTGCGTAGTAATCGTAAAAAAAGTTGATTATAAAACATTAAAAAAAGTAGAAATCAATCAATTATTAAGAAATATTGATTAATAAATATAGTAAAATATTCAGATCCAATAAAATATTCATGGATCTGAAATACATATAAAATATAAAAAATACAAAACCCAACTATGTTGTTTTTATAAAATTAAAATTATCAGTAGTAATGATCATAAAAATGTTAATTTAAAACAACATTAAATCCATCAGTAATATAATTTAAGGAAAAATAATGGAATTATTATCAGGATCAGAAATGGTAATTCGTTCATTAATTGATCAAGGAACAGAATATATTTTTGGATATCCTGGAGGATCCGTATTAGATATTTATGATGCATTAAAAAACTACAATAATATTAAACATATTCTTGTTCGACATGAACAAGGTGCTACACATATGGCAGATGGATATGCGAGATCTACCGGAAAAATAGGAGTAGTATTAGTAACATCAGGACCAGGAGCTACAAATGCAATAACAGGAATTGCAACAGCATATATGGATTCTATACCAATGATTATTATATCTGGTCAAGTAGACTCTGCTTTAATAGGATATGATGCATTTCAAGAATGCGACATGATTGGTATTTCAAGACCTATTGTAAAACATAGTTTTTTAGTAAAAAATACTGAAGATATTCCTATAGTTTTCAAAAAAGCATTTTGGTTAGCTTCGACTGGGAGACCAGGTCCAATTGTTATTGATCTTCCAAAAAATATCCTAAATAAAAATAAAAAATACAAATATATTTGGCCAAAAAAACTTTATATTAAATCATACCAACCAATTAAATCTATAAAAATATGGAAAATAAAAAAAATATTAGATATTTTATTAAAAGCTAAATATCCAATTATTTATTTAGGTGGAGGTATCATTAATTCAAATAGCACAAAAGAAATAAAAAGTATAGTAGAAATTTTAAATATTCCAGTCACAACATCATTAATGGCACTAGGTGCATTTCCAGGAAAACATCCTCAAAATTTACAAATGTTAGGAATGCATGGAACCTACGAATCAAATATGGCAATGCATTATTCTGATGTTATTTTAGCTATCGGTGCACGATTTGATGATCGAACTACCAATAATCTCGAAAAATATTGCCCAAAATCAAAAATATTACATATTGATATTGATCCAACATCAATATCAAAAACAGTGACAGCAAATATTGCAATTATCGGTGATGCAAAAAAAATATTAAAAAAAATGTTAAATATTTTACAAAAACAAATATACCCTTTACCATCACATCGTTTGAAAAAATGGTGGAATATGATCTATAAATGGAAAAATGTAAAAAGTTTAAAATATAAAAACGATAATTTCACAATTAAACCACAATTTGCAATAGAAACATTGTGGGAATTAACAAATGGTCAAGCATATATTACATCTGATGTCGGACAACATCAAATGTTTACTGCATTATATTACCCATTTAATAAACCAAGACGATGGATTAATTCCGGAGGTTTAGGAACAATGGGTTTTGGTTTACCAGCAGCTCTAGGAGTCAAATTAGCCTTTCCAAAAGAAACAGTAGTATGTATTACTGGAGATGGAAGCATACAAATGAATATACAAGAGTTATCAACTGCTATGCAATATGAATTACCGATTCTAATCTTAAATTTAAACAATCATGCTTTAGGAATGGTAAAACAGTGGCAGGATATTATTTATGAAGGAAGACACTCACATTCATATATGAAATCATTACCAAATTTTGTAAAATTGTCTGAATCATACGGTCATATTGGAATCTCAATTATGAAACGTGATGAACTCAAAGAAAAACTAAAATATGCACTACAAAAAATAAAAAATGGGAATTTAGTATTTGTAGATGTAAAAATTGATCATTCCGAAAACGTATATCCTATGCAAATACGTGGAGGAGGAATGAATGCAATGTGGCTACGAAAATAAGGAATACTATATTTATGAAACAAATATTATTAATATTATTAGAAAATGAATCCGGTTCATTATCTCGAGTAATAGGACTCTTTTCACAAAGAGGATATAATATCGAAAGTATTACTGTGTCACCTACTGAAGATACAACAATTTCTAGTATGACTATACAAACAAATGGTGATAAAAAAATCATTTCACAAATTGAAAAACAATTACGTAAATTAATTAATGTATTAAAAGTACAACAAATCCAACAAACAAAATATATTGAATGTGAAATTATGTTAATTAAAATAAAAAATTCAGGATATGACATTCAAAATATGAAAATCATAATAGATATTTTTCATGGAAAAATAGTACACACACATTACAACACATATATTGTAAAAATTATTGGCACAAATAAAAGAATCAATGAATTTTTAAAAATGATAAAAACAACATCTAAGATTATTGAAATGTCCCGTTCAGGAATAATAGGAATAGAAAAATAATAATCTCATACATAAATTATCTACTTTGAATGTGAGTTATGTACATAATATGAATACAAAATTACATAAGAGTGTTTTATTAAAAGAAACAATACAATCATTAAATATTAAAAAAAATGGAACATACATTGATGGAACTTTTGGATCTGGAGGACATTCATTAAATATTCTAAATAAACTAGGACCAAAAGGAAAACTTTATGCAATTGATAGGGATCTTGAAGCGGTAAAAATTGCAAAAAAAATATCAGATCCTAGATTCCATATTATACATGGAAACTTTTCAAATATTGATTTATTTTTTAAAAAAAATAAAATAAAAAAAAAGATCGATGGAATCATATTAGATCTAGGAATGTCAACAATGCAATTAATGTCAAAAAATCGTGGATTTTCATTTAAAATAAATGGACCATTAGATATGAGAATGAACCAGAAACAAGGAATATCAGCAGCACAATGGATCAACTCAAATAATAAAAAAACCATTGCAAATATTTTAAAAACATTTGGAGAAGAACGATTTGCAAAAAAAATAGCTAAAAAAATTGAACTATATAAAAATATTAAACCCATTACAACAACCGAACAATTATCAAAAATTATAATGAAAGTTAAAACAAAAAAAAACCAAAAAAAACACCCTGCTACTAAAAGTTTCCAAGCAATTAGAATTTTCATTAACCAAGAACTACAAGAACTCCAAATTTTTCTCAAAAAAATCCTTAATATATTGAATAAAAAAGGACGAATATCAATAATTAGCTTTCATTCATTAGAAGATAAAATTGTAAAACAATTCATGTTAAAAAATAGTAGTATTAATGATATCCCAATGGGAATTCCAATTTCAGAAAAACAAATCAAAAACATGTATCAGAAAAAAATTAAAATCATAAATAGAATTTTCCCAAATATTATAGAAATCTTAAATAATCCTAAATCAAGAAGTGCAATTTTAAGAACAGCAGAATTACAATAACAATTTATCAAAATTTTATTGTATATAATATAAAATCATAAACTTTTATTCATACAAAATCTATACAGTTTTGAATCATGGAAACAGGCTAAAAGTATCATGATAAAAAAAAAAAATAAAAAATTAATAGTAGGATTAGAAATTGGATCTACTAAAATTGTTGTATTAGTAGGAGAGCTTTTAATCAATAATGTAATTAACATTGTTGGTATAGGACAGTGTCCTGCAACGGGAATTGATCAAGGAAATATAAAAAACCTAGAATCAGTTATATTATGCATAAAAACAGCAATATATGAAGCTGAAACTATGGCAGAATGTAATATTTCAAACGTATATCTATCATTATCAAATAAATATTTTAAGTGTAAAAATGAAATAGGTATTGTACCCATTAACAATAATGAAGTTACTAAAATTGATGTAGATCGTGCAATACATACAGCCAGATCAATAAAATTAAAAAATGATTACAGTATATTACACATTATACCACAAGAATATTTAATAGATCAAGAAACTGGTATAAAAAATCCTATTGGACTTTCTGGATTTCGTATGGCTGCAAAAGTTCATTTAATCACATATAAAAAAAAAATAAAAAAAAACCTGATAAAAGCGGTAAAAAAATGTAATCTAAAAGTAAAAAATATCATATTCTCAGGAATTGCTTCAAGTACAGCAATACTAACAGCCGAAGAAAAACAATCTGGTGTTTGTATGGTTGATATTGGAGGTTGCAATATTACAATTATAATATATATCAATGGATACATTCATCATACTCAAGTCATTCCATATGCAGGAAATACTGTAACAAATGACATTGCATATGCCCTGAATACAACATTTCAAAATGCTGAAATTATTAAAAAAAAATACGGTTCAACAATCTCATCATCGTTATCAACCACAAAAATTATTGAAATTTCTAATAATTATGGAATTAATAGCAAAAATATCCAAAAAAACATATTAAAAAAAATTATTGAAGCAAGATATGAAGAATTATTTAACATCATTAATAATATTATTAATAATATACAAAATAAATTATATGAAAATAAACAAAAATATATGTTAGATTCTGGAATTGTATTGACTGGTGGAGGATCAAAAACAAAATCTCTAAAGATTTTTGCAAAAAAAATATTTAATATGCCAGTACGAATTGGGTATCCAAAAAATATTACTACATACAATGATCAAATTCTGAAACCTCAATATTCAGGAGCTATTGGACTAATACAGTATGGATCAAAATTATATCATCATAAAAATCAAAATAGTAAAAAAAAAAGCTTAAAAAAATGGTTATGTAATTTTCAAAGATGGATTCAAAGAATTCTATACAATCAATAAATTAAAAATATTATAAAGGAGACGTTATGTTTGAACAAATTGAATTAAGTAATGATGCAATAATTAAAGTATTAGGTATTGGTGGAGGTGGAGGTAATGCTGTTGAACATATGGTGAAAGAAAAAATTGAAGGAGTAGAATTTTTTGCAATTAACACCGATTCACAAGCACTAAAAAAAATTGATGTTGACCAAACAATTCAAATTGGAAGTAATATTACAAAAGGATTAGGTGCAGGATCAAATCCTGAAATTGGAAAACATGCAGCGGAAGAAGATAAAGAAGCTATAAATAATGCTTTAGAAGGCGCAGATATGGTTTTTATCGCTGCCGGAATGGGTGGTGGGACCGGAACAGGAGCTGCTCCAGTAGTAGCAGCTATTGCAAAAGAAATGGGAATTTTAACTGTAGCAGTTATAACCAAACCATTCGTATTTGAGGGTAAAAAACGAATGATTTTCGCTGACCAAGGGATATTAGAATTGTCAAAATATGTTGATTCTCTAATTATTATACCTAATGATAAACTATTGAAAGTATTAAATAGAGGAATTTCTTTACTTGATGCATTTAGTGCAGCAAACAATGTTCTAAGAGGTGCAGTACAAGGTATAGCAGAATTAATAACAAAACCCGGTTTAATGAACGTAGACTTTGCAGACGTCAGAACTGTAATGTCAGAAATGGGGTATGCAATGATGGGAACTGGTTTATCTTCAGGTGAAAATAGAGCTGAAGAAGCTGCCGAAATAGCAATTTCTAGCCCATTATTAGAAGATATTGATTTATCTGGAGCAAGAGGAGTATTAGTTAATATAACAGCAGGTGTCGATTTAAGGTTAGATGAATTCGAAACAGTAGGTAATACTGTTCGATCCTTTGCTTCTGATAATGCTACTGTAGTGATTGGAACATCATTAGATCCAGATATGAATGATGCATTGCGTGTCACAGTTGTTGCAACTGGAATTGGTTCTGATAATCAAAATAAGACTTCTATTTTGTCTAAACAAAAACATTTAAATAAAGAAACATCATCTACAGACTATCGCTATCAAAATTTTAGCTCTTATATTAAACGACCAAATCAAAATAAAATACATCAAAAAACAGAAAAAAAAATAAACAATAAATTAGAAACTAATTATTTAGATATTCCAACTTTTTTAAGAAAAAGATAAAATAACTATCCTTGAATTTATTAAATTTTATAAAAATATCAAAAATATGAACATCGACATCGATCACAAAAAATTAAAATTAAAATTTACAATTCATGCAAGTAATAAAATTTTAAAAATCATTAATAAAAATAAAAATAAAGAAAAAAATTTAAAATTTAGAATTTATATCATTGGTGGTGGTTGTAATGGATTTCAATACAAATTTAAAATGGATCAAAAAATTAACAAAAATGATATAATAATGAAAAAAAACTTTCCTATTATTATTGATTCTATCAGTTTACAATATATTCAAGGTGGTAAAATTGATTACCAAGAAACATTAGAAGGATCAAAATTTATAATATCCAATCCAAATGCAAAAACTACTTGTAGTTGTGGTACATCATTTAGTATATAAAAAAACACATCTTATTTTTAAATTCATAGTATAAACCACACTTCAAGTAAAATATTTAATCATAAAAATAATGATATAAATTTTATTTATATTATTAAAAACATTAATTTATAAGTAAAAAATGATAAAAAGATTTAATGACATTATTTAAAATATTATAAAATCTATTTAAAGTAAATAATTTATATTACATACAATGAAAAATTAAAAAATAGATATTAAAAATTTTATCAAAAATACCATAATTTAAATTTTTAAAAAATATCATGATATTATAAAAATAAAATATACTTAATATCAAATTTTAAAAAATTGCATTGTATGTAAAAATCCATTTTCGAATGCTGTGATATTCTAAAACAGGTATTAAAAAAATTAAAAATAAAAAACTATTAATGCAATATTTATTAATAATAATTAAAATTATAAATATCATAAAATAAATAAATATATTTACGCATAAAATAGTAATATCATATAAAATAAAAATATCTAATAAAAAATAAAAGAAAAAATATTATTAATAGTAATAACAAAATTAAAATTAAATATCATAAATAATTATTTGAAAATAAAAAAATAATACTTTATTACTGATAATAAATCACTTATATTTAAAAATTATTTTTTATATTAATATCATCAGTAACAGTTCCTTGTATCTTCTGAGAAGTAATACCTATAGATTCAGATAAAGTAGGATGAGGATGAACAGTTAATGATATATCTTCTATATGACAACCCATTTCGATTGCAAGTGTAATTTCTGATAACAATTCCCCAGCTTGTCTCCCAACAATAATTCCACCAATAATTTTTCTTGTTTTTTTGTGAATAATTAATTTCGTTATACCATTAGTAGCAGATGTAACAATTGCTCTTCCAGATAACTTCCAATGAAAGCTAGCAACTTCATAATCTATATTTTTAATTTTTGCTTCATTTTCACTAATACCAACCCATGCAATTTCAGGATCAGTATATGCAACAGAAGGAATAGCAATAGGATCAAAATAATGCTTAAGACCAGATATAACTTCTGCAACAATTTGACCTTGATGTATACCTTTGTGGGCTAACATTGGTTGTCCAACAACATCACCAATTGCATAAATGTTTGAAATATTTGTTCGCATTTGTTGATCAACAATAATAAAATTATTATTATCCAATTTTACACCAATTTGATCTAAATTTAAATTTTCTATATTCGAAGATCGACCAATTGCAACCAATACAGCATCATACGACACTTTTTTTGTATCAATTCCATTCGATATGATTGCAAAAATATTATCGTTTTCTAAAACAATATCATCAATTCTAGTATTTAATAAAAAATTGAAATCTTGTTTTGCAGATTTTATAAAAATATCAATCACATCTTGATCTAAAAACGGTAAAATCTTATCACATCGATCAATTAAATCTACTTTGGAACCAATCGAACTATAAAAAGTTGCCATTTCTAAACCGATAATTCCTGAACCAATAATTAATAAATTTTTTGGAATTTTTTTTAAAGATAAAGCTTGAGTAGAATTCCAAATATATTTATTATCAATAGAAAAATTTGGTAATTTAATCGATTTTGAACCAGTAGCAATAATAACATCTTTAAAATGTACATGAATTCTTTCATTTTCATTAGATACTAATATTGTATTTTCATTTAAAAAACTACCAATTCCGTTTAATATTTTTACTTTACGATAATCAGACATATATTTCAAACCAGAAGATAATTTCTTCAAAATTTGATTTTTAGATTCATTAATTTTTTTTAAATCAATAGTTGGAGGATTAAAAACTACTCCTTGTTGAGAAAGTTCCCTAGATTCTTTAATAACTTTAGAAATATGTAATAAAAATTTAGAAGGAATACAACCAACATTTAGACAAACACCACCTAATTCATTATATTTTTCTACTAAAATTGTATTTAATCCCAAATCAGAACTTCTAAAAGCTGCTGAATATCCTGCAGGACCAGATCCAAGAACTAATACTTGAACATGAATATCTCGAACCATGTTTTTTGTCCTTAATAAAAATATTTTATCCATTTTAAATTAATTACAATATGAATAAAATAATTTTATATTAATAAATATCTAATATCACATAACAAACTATTTATATATGAAATAAAGCGTGCGCCTTCAGCCCCATCAATAATACGATGGTTATAAGATAAAGATAATGGTAATACTAATTTTGGTATAAATTGTTTTCCAGTCCAATATGGTTTATAATAAGATTTAGAAATACCTAAAATGGATGACTCAGAAGAATTAATAATTGGAGAAAAATATGTTCCACCAATCCCACCTAAACTTGAAATGGTAAAACAACCACCCTGTAAATCAGCAATACTTAATTTTCCTTCTCGAGCTTTATGAGATATAGAAAATACTTCATATGCAATATCTGATAAATTTTTTTTGTTTATATTATTAATTACTGGAACCATTAATCCACGAGAAGTATCTATGGCTATTCCAATATTAATGTATTTTTTTAAAATAATTTTTTCATTATCTTCAGAAATTGAACTATTAAAATAAGGAAATTTTTCTAACCCTTTAGATACTGCTTTTATTACAAAAGATAATGCTGTTAACTTCTTATCCTTTTTATTTTGTACTGATTGATTATATTTTAATCTAAATTCTTCTAATTCGGTAATATCCACTTCATCGAATTGAGTAACATGTGGTATCGTAGACCAATTTTTAAATAACAAATCTCCAGAAGCTTTTTTGATTTTATTAATTTTTACTTCTTCAATTTCTCCAAAACGATTATAACTTATATTTTTCAATCGATAATCGTGATTATTAAATAACAATTTTTCATCAGTATTATGATTAGTGTTAATAATATAATTATCAATATCTTTTTTAATAATTCTTTTATTTCTACCAGTACCAACAATTTTATTTAAATCAATATCTAAAGAACGACCTAACCTACGTATTAAAGGTGAAGCATATATTAAATGTTTTTTATTTTCATAAATATTATGATCTTGATTAATATCATCAAAAACAATATTTTTTTTATTTTTAATATTTACATCTTCCATAACATCTATTGTCATAATAACAGAATTAGTTTTTATGATATCCGAAATATTAACTATAATGTCTTTCACTGTACCGGAAAATGGTGATGGGATTTCCATAGAAGCTTTATCACCTTCGATAATGATCAAAGTTTGTTCTTTCTTTACAGAATCGTTTTTCTTAACTAAAATATCTATTACTTCTGCTTGATCAATACCAATATCTGGAATTTTAATTTTTTTATCCATAATATAACTCCTTTATTATACTAAACGTGGATTAACTTTTGTAGTGTCAATACCAAACTTTAATATTGCATCAGAAATAATATTCTTATCAATAATACACAAATTTGATAATTCAGTTAAAGCAGAAATAACAATATAATGCGCATTAACTTCAAAATACTGACGTAAATTTTCTCTACTATCAGATAATCCAAATCCATCAGTTCCTAAAACTCGATATGAAATCGCTGGAACATAATTACGAATTTGATCAGCAAACAATTTCATATAATCAGTAGCGGCAATTGCTGGAGAATGATTCATTACAGTTTTAATGTAAGGAATTTTAGAAATTTCATTAGGATGTAACATATTCCATCTTTCACAATCCTGACCATTACGAGCTAATTCTGTAAAGGATGTTACACTATATACATCAGATCCAATACTGTAATGTTCTAATAATATTTTTGCTGCTTTTCTAATACTACGTAAAATAGCTCCTGAACCCATCAATTGTATTTTACCACTATCACCATGAAACTCTTCTAATTTATATATTCCTTTCCTAATACCTTCTTCAGATCCTTTAGGCATTTCCGGCATTAAATAATTCTCATTCATTGTAGTAATATAATAATAAACATTTTCTTGTTTAGTACCATACATTCTTTTTAATCCATCCTGTATGATGATAGAAATCTCATAAGAATATGATGGATCATATGAAATACAATTTGGTACAGTCAAAAAATGAATGTGACTGTGTCCATCCTCGTGTTGTAAACCCTCTCCATTCAAAGTGGTACGACCTGAAGTTGCTCCAATTAAAAAGCCACGAGCTTGTTGATCTCCAGCAGCCCAACATAAATCACCAATCCTTTGAAAACCAAACATCGAATAATAAATATAAAAGGGTATCATAGGAAAATTATTATTGCTGTATGACGTAGCAGCTGCTAACCATGATGAAGCAGCACCTAATTCACTAATGCCTTCCTGTAAAATTTGACCATTTTTATTTTCTTTATAATACAATAATTGATGTTTATCTTGAGGAATATATTTTTGACCATTTAGATTGTAAATACCAATTTTTTTAAATAATCCTTCCATACCAAATGTTCTAGCTTCATCAGCAATAATTGGAACAATCCTTTCATTTAAAGGTTTAAAATTTAATAGAATATTTAATACACGAACAAAAGCCATTGTAGTAGAAATCTTTTTATTTCGTATTCTAAACATAGAATCAAAATCTTCTATTTTTGGTAGTATTAATTTTTCAGTAAAATTAGATAATCGACTAGGAAGGTAACCACCAAGTTTTTTTCTCATTTGGTGTAAATAAGAATACTCTATGGAATCCTTAGAAAAAGTAATATATGGTAAATTAGAAATATCATTATAGGAAATCGGTAAATCAAAACGTTTGATAAAATATTTCAATTCATTAAAATTCATTTTTTTAATTTGATGAGCAATATTTTTACCTTCTGCAAGGTCACCCATACCATAACCTTTTATAGTATGCATTAAAATTACTACTGGTTTTTCTTTTGACTGTTTTGCTTTTGTAAAAGCTGAAAAAATCTTTTTTGGATCATGTCCTCCTCTATTCAATGAAAAAATTTCATCATCAGACATATCTTTTACTAAATTTAATGTTTCTTGATATTTTCCAAAAAAATGTTTTCTAATATAAGCACCATTTTTAGACTTAAAATTCTGATAATCACCATCCAATGTTTCATTCATTAATTGTACTAATTTACCTGTATTATCTCTTTTTAATAATTCATCCCATCGATCCCCCCAAATCACCTTAATAACTTCCCATCCTGCTCCATAAAATAAACTTTCTAATTCATTAATAATTTTTCCATTTCCAATGACTGGTCCATCTAACCTTTGTAAATTACAATTTATAACATAAATTAAATTATTAAGTTTTTCCCTTGAAGCAATAGTAATAGCACCTTTCGATTCTGGTTCATCCATTTCACCATCACCTAAAAAAGCATATACTGTCCTATTTTTAGTAACTTTTAAATTTCTATTTTCCAAATATTTCAAAAATTTTGCTTGATAAATAGCAGTAATTGGGCTTAAACCCATAGATACTGTTGGAAATTGCCAAAAATTTGGCATTAATTTTGGATGAGGATAAGACGATAAACCATTTCTAAAAGTTTCTTGTCTAAAATTATTAATCTGATTCTCACTTAAACGACCTTCCAAAAAAGCTCGAGAATAAATACCTGGAGAAATATGACCTTGAAAATATACTAAATCTCCATCACACTGATCATTAGAAGCTTTAAAAAAATGATTAAAACATACTTCATAAATTGTGGCAGCAGATTGAAATGATGATAAATGACCACCTAGTTCTAAATTTTTATTTGATGCTCGTATTACCATGATTAATGCATTCCACCGCACTACAGATCTGATTTTTCTTTCTATCTTTAAATTCCCAGGATACTTAAATTCATTTTTTAAAGGTATAGTATTAATATAATCTGTAACTAATATATTAATATCATTAAATTCATTATATTGATTAAACTTTTTTATCAAATTCTGTATTATAAATTTTGCACGTGGCAATCCTTCTTTTTCGATTATTGTTTCAATTGATTCCATCCATTCAATAGTTTCAATAGGATCAATATCATAACTCGAATAATGCATCATACTTATACTCCTTAGTTTTATATACTAATGTATATTAAAAATTTATATTAAAATATACACAATGAATAAAAATTTAATAACAAAGATATTAATATATAATATCTTATATCTTAAAATGTCAAGTAACATATTAAAATTGTATTTAATAAGCATTAAAAATTTTATTTTCTTGTTCTGAAACACGAATAAACGTTGTTCGTTTTGTTAATTCTTTAATATTCTGTGCACCTACATAGGTACAAGATGATCTTAAACCACCCAAAATATCTGAAATTGTATTATTAATAGAACCCTTAAAAAGTAATTTTACAATTTTACCTTCATCAGTTTTATAATGATCAATTTTACCAGAATGTAATTCCATAGCATGTTTAGAACTCATACCATAAAATATCATAAATTTTTTATTATTTTCTATTATAATTTCCCCTTCACATTCAATATGACCAGCAAACATACCACCTAGCATTACAAAATCAGACCCAGCTCCAAATGCTTTTGCAATATCACCAGAATTTGTACAACCCCCATCACTAATAATATGTCCTTTTAAACCATGAGCAGCATCTGCACATTCAATAATAGCAGATAATTGAGGATAACCAATACCAGTTTTAGAACGAGTGGTACATACTGAACCAGGACCAATTCCAACCTTAACAATATCAGCACCAGAAAGGATCAATTCTTCTACCATTTCACATGTTACAACATTACCTACACAAATAACTTTATCAGGAAAAACAATTCTTATTTTTTTAACAAAAGATACAACATGATCTAAGTATCCATTAGCAACATCTATACAAATATATTTTAAAAGAGGTGATAATGATAAAATCGATTTTAATTTTAAATAATCAGAATTAGAAGTTCCTGTCGATACCATAATATAATTAAATACATTTGGTTTGTTATTAATAATAAAATTTTTCCACATACTAATACTATAATATTTATTTATTATTGTAAATATATTAAAATGTGATAATGATTTAGCCATACTAAATGTACCAACTGTATCCATATTTGAAGCAATAATTGGAATTCCTTTCCAAATAATTTTAGAATGTTTAAAAGATATATTTCTGAGTAAATTAACTTCTGATCTACTTTTTAACATGGATCTTTTAGGTCGAATCAAAACATCTTTAAAACCTAATTTAATATTTTCTTCAATACGCATAATATCCTTAATAAAAAATTATATAATTAATAATTAATAAATATATAATAATAAAAAAAATAAAAAAATATATTTTCAACATGAATCATAAAATATTATCATGAAAAGAATTTTTTACAAATATTAGTTACAATTTCATTTTTTAATTCACACAACATTCTAGAAAATACATCAAACGCTTCTTTCATATATTCCTGTGTTGGATTTTTCTGTGCATATCCTCTAAAATGTATTCCAGTTCTTAAGTATTCCATAAAAGATAAATGTTCTACCCAAAAAGAATCTAAGCATTTTAATATAATAATTTTTTCTATATTACGCATATTAAAATAAATGATTCGTTTTTCTAAATCTCGATAATTATTTCGAATAACTTTATAAACCTTATTTAAAATCCATGTATTAGAAATAACACTTGAATTATTTTTAATAATTATAGAAATTTTTATTTTACAATACAAATTATTTTTACAAATTCTCTCTATATTATCTACATTCCAATATTTTCTTGAAACATAATTAGAGCAATTTTTATTAATGATCTCATATAAAAATATTAATATATTTTTGAAAAATATATGTTTAGTATTTTGATATTCCAACACATTATTACGAATAGAATAAAAGATAATCCTTTGTTGATTTAAAACATTATCGTACTCTAATAATTTTTTACGAATTTTAAAATTATAATTTTCAACTTTTTTTTGTGCATATGAAATAGAATGAGTTACCCAAGAATGATTTAAAGGTTCACCAAAATTTATTCTAAACTTACTGATAAGATCTTTAATATTTTTTGAAATAAATATCTGTATTAAAGGATCATCAAGAGAAAGATAAAAACGTGAAGAACCTGGATCACCTTGACGTCCTGATCGACCTCTCAATTGATTATCAATCCTCCTGGAATCATGACGTTCTGTTCCAATCACATGTAAACCACCAGAAGCAATCACCAATTGATGTTCTTTTTTCCATTTTTTAAGTATCTGTATATCATGCAATCTAGAAGTATTAATATTTTTTTTGATAGATCCACCTAAAATAATATCTGTTCCACGACCTGCCATATTAGTAGAAATTGTTACCGCTCCCAATCTCCCAGCTTGCGATATAATATTCGCTTCTTTTTCATATAATTTCGCATTTAAAACATTATGATTAATATTAATATTAATTAATTTTTTAGAAATTATTTCAGAATTTTTAATGGACGTTGTACCAACTAATACTGGTTGTTTTCTTAAAACACATTGTTTAATATCTTGAACAATAGCTTTAATTTTTTCACGTTCAGATATGTATACAACATCAGAAAAATCCTTTCGAACCATGGGACGATTAGTGGGTATAATCACTGTTTTTAAATTATAAATTATTTTAAATTCTCTCTCTGAAATATAAGCTGTTCCTGTCATTCCACAAATTCTTTCATATAAACGAAAATAATTTTGAAATGTGATCGATGCTAATGTTTGATTTTCATTTAAAATAGTAACTTTTTCTTTTGCTTCAACAGATTGATGTAAACCATCTGACCAACGGCGATCTAACATCATTCGTCCAGTATGTTCATCAATAATTATAATTTTTTTATTTTGAACAACATAATCAATATCTTTTTTAAATATTACATGTGCACGTAAAGAAGAAATGATGTATTTAATTAATGTAAATTTTTTTTCTGAATATAGTGATTCACGTTTATCTAGCAATGAATGATTCAACAAAATATTTTCAAATTTTTGAAAACCATCTTCTGTTAAAAAGATTTGTTTATTTTTTTTATCAACTACAAAAAAATTATTTTTTTTCAAAAAAAAATTCTTCTTTTGATCATATAAAAAACTCTGAACAACACTATCAATTAAAGAATATATTTCAAGATTTTCTTCGAAGGGACCTGAAATAACCAAAGGTGTTCGTGCTTCATCAATTAATATAGAGTCGACTTCATCAATTACTGCATAATATAATCCACGTTGAACCCGATCATCAGAACAAAGAACCATATTATCACGTAAATAATCAAAACAAAATTCATTATTAGTTCCATATGTAATATCAGATGCATATGCTCTTTTTTTATTTTTAATAGAAATACTAGACGTATTTAGTCCAACTGTTAATCCTAAAAATTTAAATAATTCAGAATTATGTTTAGAATCACGATCTGCTAAATATTCATTCATTGTAATTATATGTACACCATAACCCTTTAAAGAATTTAAGTATACTGGTAACGTAGAAGTTAAAGTTTTTCCTTCACCAGTTCTCATTTCTGCAATACAATTTTGATGCAGTACAATACCTCCAAAAATTTGAACATCAAAATGACGCATATCAAAAACTCTTTTACTAGCTTCACGTATCGTAGCAAACGCTTCAGGTAATATATCATCTAATGATAAACCTTTTTTTAACTGGTATTTAAAAAACTGAGTTTTTTTTTTAACTGTAAATCTGATAATTTACAAAATTTATTCTCTAAACTATTAATTGTATTTATGATATTTTGAATTTTTTTTAAATTATTATCATAAATATTTTCAAAAAAATATTTAAATATCTTTGAAATCATAAAATTGATTCTCATATAATAAAATTAATATTATTTTTTAATATAATTATTAAAAATATAATATCATGATTATAAATATTTACCAATAAAATTATTAAAAACGGTTTTTATCATTAATAATATTAATAAATACAATATAGTATTATATTTAAAAGAGAAAAGATGGAATTTTAAAACATTTCGGGTAATCAATAGAAAATAAATACAAACCATTTGAAATAGCTGTAGGAGAACAATAATGACGATTCCTTTTTTTTAAAACATATTTTATCCAATCGGGTTTTTTTTTCATTTGACCAATATTAATTAAACAACCTACAATATTTCTCACCATGTATTGTAAAAAAGAATTTGCTTTAATATCAATAAAAATAAATCTTTTAAATTGAAAAACATTAATATAAACTATCTTTCGATAAGGAGTGAAAGACCGACAGGTACTAGATTTAAATGAACTAAAATCATGCTCTCCAACAAGTAATTGACTAGCTTTATACATTAATTCCACATTTAAAAAACTATAAATATGGCTTACATAATTGTATAATAAAGAAGACCTAAAAGAGCTATTATAAATGACATATCGATAACATCGAGCAATTGCGCTATGTCTAGCATCAAATTTATAATCAACATTTTTAATCCATTGAATCGAAATATCATGAGGTAAATAGCTATTAATACCTAATATCCATGAAATATTATTACGAATTGCAGTAGTAGTAAAATGCGCAACTTGACCAACGCTATGTACTTTAGCATCTGTTCTTCCCGCACAAATTAATTTAATGGATTGATTTGCAACATTGGATACCGCCTCTTCAACTAATTGTTGAATACTTAATATTCCTGATCTTTGACTCTGCCAACCGTGATAATTACTACCATTATATTCAATTCCTAATGCAAATTTAACAAAGTTTATATTATAAATCATAACATAACCCTAAAATAAAAATATAAATAATACAAATATCTTATTAAGATCATTAAAATAAAAAATGATTAAAAATAATACTGAGAATTTAAAAATTATAAAATACATAAAAATCAAGAAAAATAAAAAAACATAAAATATAATTTCTAAAAATAAATTATATAATATATAAAAATATTAATTACACCAATTAACATAAATATATTTAAATAAAATAAATGAAAATAAATAATATATTTATATTAATAATTTTTATAACATATAAAATAAAAAATAATATAATTAAAAAATAAATAAAAATATAAAATAAAAAACCAATAAAAAAAACCAATAACAATTGATAAAAATGAAAAATTTATGGTAAAAATAAAGTAAAAATATGTATTTATATTTTTTCTAATAAAGGACAATAAAAATTAAATGAAAATACTTAAATTTGGCGGAACTTCTTTATCAAACTCAAAAATGTTCTTATTGGTATCAAATATTATTGAAAAAAAAATTCAATATCATGATATAGCAGTAGTACTATCTGCTCCTGCAAAAATTACAAATTATCTTGAAAAAATCATAAAAAATATAAAACAAAAAAAACAATCAAAAGAAATATTTGATAAAATTAGAAAAATATTCTATATTTTAATATATGAATTAAATGAATCTCAAAAAAACTTTCCATATACAAAACTTATAGAATATATTGATGAAAAAATAAAAAAAATAAAAAAATTAATAAAAAAAATTAAAAAAGAAGACACCAAAAAAGAAAAAATTTATGCACAAATTATATCTACTGGAGAAATCCTATCGATAAAAATTATGACAAATTTGTTTATTGCTCGTAAATATCCAATATTTATATTAAATCCAGTAAAAAACATTATAGCTAATGATAATTATTTTAATGCAACTGCAAACATCAAAGAATCAAAAATTAAAATTGAAAACTTAAAAATACCAAAAAAACACACTATATTTATGCCAGGATTTATTGCCGGGAATAAAAAACAAGAACTAGTAACACTAGGAAGAAACGGATCTGATTATTCTGCAGCAATATTATCAGTTTGTTTAAATTCTAAAACATGTGAAATTTGGACTGATGTTAATGGAATATATACAGCAGATCCAAAAATACACTCAAAAGCAAAATTATTAACTTCAATATCGTATCAAGAGGCAATCGAATTATCATACTTTGGAGCTAAAGTACTACACCCAAATACCATTCTACCTTTATCAAAATCTAATATTATATGTATTATTAAAAATACATTTTTTCCAAAAAATAGTGGTACAAAAATTACACCGACAACAGAAAATAACAATCAAAAAATTAAGGGTATTACACACGTTAATAATATTTCATGCATTACAATAAAAATATATAAGAAAATAAATTTTTCTAAAATTATAAAAAAAATTTTAAATATTTTAAATAGTAAAAATATTCATATACTATCCATACAAAAAAGAGTTTTTAAAAAGCATTTCATTATTTATATTCATAATATACCCAACCATGACGTTTCATTATTAATAAAAAATAAATTATGCAATGAACTAGAAGAAATAATCTTTAAAATTGTTAGTATTATTAATCAATTAAAAATGATATCCATCATTAGTACAAATTTAAACAACGATTATGATAAGCAATTAAAAATATTTTCTATAATAAAATATACAAATCTTAATATTCTAGCAATAAAAAATCAATTATCACAAAACTCTATTTCAATTATTACTAATAATGTTAATATAAATGAAAATATTAACATTATACACAATAAGCTATTATACAATACAAAAATTGTGGAAGTATTCATTATTGGAGTTGGAGGTGTTGGAACAGCATTAATTAAGCAATTAAAAAAACAAATCCAACCACTAAAAATGCAAAACATAA
Organism: Buchnera aphidicola (Panaphis juglandis); assembly: GCF_964059065.1. Taxonomy (NCBI): domain Bacteria; kingdom Pseudomonadati; phylum Pseudomonadota; class Gammaproteobacteria; order Enterobacterales; family Erwiniaceae; genus Buchnera; species Buchnera aphidicola. The sequence goes on along the minus strand of NZ_OZ060378.1, from coordinate 158,267 downwards.
AAATTAAAATCTGCGCTATTTCAAATTCTAAAAAAATGTTAATTAACTTAAATGGAATTGAATTAAAAAACTGGAAAGATCAACTGAATTATTATGGTGAAATTTTTTGTATAAAGAAAATGATCAAATATACAAAAAATATATGCTTATTTAATCCAGTAATTATAGATTGTACTGCGAATCAAAAAATTTCTGAATCATATTATACAATTTTAAAAAACAATATTCATATCATTACACCAAACAAAAAATCTAATTCAAATAATTGGATCGAATACCAAAAAATTAGACAAATATCAATACAAAAAAATAAAAAATTTCTTTATGAAACTAATGTTAGTGCTGGTTTACCAATTATACATACATTAAAAAACCTATTTAATTCAGGTGATAAACTTATTCATTTTCAAGGAATATTATCAGGATCATTATCATTTATATTTGGAAAACTAGAAGAAGGATTATCAATTGTAGAAGCAACAATTATGGCAAAAAAAATGGGATTTACTGAACCAAATCCAAAAGATGACCTATCAGGAATAGACGTTGCAAGAAAACTATTAATACTAGCTAGAGAAGCAGGATATAAATTAGAATTAAAAGATATTAAAATCAATCCAATATTACCAAAAAAAATGATTGATATTGATAATGAAGACAGATTTATAGAAAAATTATCTGAATTAAATGAATATTTTTTTCAAAAAGTAAAACACGCAAAAAAACAAAATAAAGTATTAAGATTCATTGGAACAATTACAAAAAAAGGATGTTGTCACGTAAAATTAGAAGAAATTGATCAATCAAATCCATTATATAATGTTAAAAATGGTGAAAATGCATTAACGATATACAGTAAATATTATAATCCAATACCATTGGTTTTAAGAGGTTACGGTGCAGGAAATGATGTTACAGCTTCTGGAATTTTTTCTGATTTACTAAAAATATTATCATAATAGTTAGGAAATTTAAATATGATAAAAATCTACGCACCTGCTTCAATCGGTAATATCAATGTTGGTTTTGATGTATTAGGAGTTGCAATTGCTCCAAAAAATGGATCTCTTCTAGGTGATATCGTTACCATTAAACCAGATAATCATTTTCATGTTAATAATATTGGTAAATTTTCATTTCAATTGCCAAAAAATATAAAAAATAACATCGTATGGAAGTGTTGGAATAATTATTGTAAAATAATTGGTAAAAAAATATTAGTTTCAATAACATTAGAAAAAAATATGCCAATCGGTTCTGGATTAGGTTCAAGCGCTTGTTCTGTAGTTTCAACTTTAGTAGCAATAAATAAATTTTGTAATAAACCATTAAATTCTCAACAATTATTACATATTATGGGAAAAATAGAAGGAGAAATCTCTGGAGACCCACATTATGATAATGTCGCTCCTTGTTATTATGGAGGTTTACAATTAATTATCAATGAAAATAATCTTATTAGTCAACCAATACCATTCTTTAAAAAATGGATATGGATAGTAGCGTGGCCTGGTATTAAAATTTCTACCTCAATTGCAAGATCAATTCTACCATCACAATATGATAAAAAAATATGTATTAAACATAGTAGATTATTATCAGGATTTGTACATGCATCACATACAAATCAAGAAAGTTTAGCTATAAATTTAATGAAAGATATCATTGCTGAACCATATCGCATGAAATTAATTCCAAACTTTCTACAAATAAAAAAAAAAATATTAAAACTTGGAGCAATAAATTTCGGTATTTCTGGATCTGGTCCAACTATTTTTGTTATTTGCAATAAACAAAAAAATGCCATCATAATATCTGAATGGTTATCAAAAAATTATCTAAAGAACAAATATGGTTTCGTACATATATGTAATTTAGATACCATAGGTACTAGAGAGATAGGAGAATAAATTTTATGAAACTATATAATTTAAAAAACCATAATGAAGAAGTTAATTTTTTACAAGCTGTAAAAATGGGTCTAGGAGATAACCAAGGATTATTTTTTCCAACAGAATTACCAATTATACCAAAATATGCATTAAAAGAATTAATTGAAATGGATTTTTTAACACGAAGTGTAAAAATTATTTCTATGTTTATAGGAAATGAAATAGAAATACATGACTTAACAAAATATGTTCATAATGCCTTTGCATTTTCTGGTCCCATTATTGTACCAGTTACAAAAAATATATCTTGTTGTGAATTATTTCATGGACCCACTTTGGCTTTTAAAGATTTTGGTGCTCGATTCATGGCACAAATTATATCACATTTTAATGATAAAAATGATAAATTTACAATTCTAACAGCTACTTCTGGAGATACCGGTGCAGCTGTAGCACATGCATTTTATAAATTAAAAAATGTTAAAGTAGTTATACTTTATCCAAAAGGTAAAATTAGTAAATTACAAGAAGCTCTATTTTGTACTTTAGGAGAAAATATCACTTCAATTGCTATTGAAGGTAGTTTTGATGAGTGCCAAACTTTAGTAAAACAAGCATTTAATGACAAACAACTAAAAATAAAAACAGGATTAAATTCTGCTAATTCTATTAACATTAGTAGATTATTAGCACAAGTATGTTATTATTTTGAAGCTTATGCTTTAATTCCTGATATAAAAAGAAAAAATCTAGTTATTTCTATACCTTGTGGAAATTTTGGAAATTTAACTGCAGGGCTTTTATCAAAATCTATGGGATTACCAATTAAATCATTCATTGCTGCTACTAATGTTAACGACACTGTACCAAGATTTTTAAAAACTGGAATATGGAATCCATATAATTCTATTTCTACAATATCTAATGCCATGGATATCAGTAGACCAAATAACTGGCCAAGAGTAGAAGAATTATTTCGTAGAAAACAATGGTCACTCAATGAATTAGGATTTGGAAATGTATCAGATTGTGTTACTATCGAAACATTATTAACACTGAATCATATGGGTTATGTTTCTGAACCACATGCCGCTGTAGCATACAAATTATTACAAGAACAACTAAAAGAAAATGAATTTGGATTATTTTTAGGAACAGCACATCCTGCTAAATTTAAACATCTTGTTGATAGTATATTAAATACAAACCTTAAATTACCTAAAGCTCTAGAGGAACCATCAAAACTTCCAATCTTATCATATGATATGAAACCAAGTTTCGAAAAACTAAAAAAATTTTTAATATCATAAAATCATTAGAGAAGAAAGAATTAATTTTCTTCTCTAAAATATAATAAAATTATATTTTAAATAAAAATTGTATAATATCTCCATCTTGTACAATGTATTTTTTTCCTTCACTACGTATTTTACCTGAAGATTTTAATGAATTATTTTTATAATTTTTTATAAAATCTGTATAACTCACAACTTGAGCACGAATAAAACCTTTATAAAAATCTGTATGTATTTTTTTAGCTGCTTCAATGCTTGTAGTTCCTATTTTTATAGTCCATGCTCTTATTTCTTTTTTACCAGCAGTAAAAAATGTTTGTAATTTTAATAATTTATATCCATATTGAATAATATCATTAATTTTAGATTCTTTATTTTTCACAAGATTTACGTTATTACAATTATGTAGTTTTAAATACGGTTTTTTTGATTCTTCGAAAATTCTTATTGGTATGCATGAATTATTTTCTTGACAAACAAAATCTAACATTTTTTTTAAAGATTCATTATTTTCTATATTATTAGAAATGTTTGCTATGTACATAATAGGTTTCAGTGTAATAAAATTATATTCACGAATCAAAATTAAATCTTCAGATGTTAGATTCAAAGTTTTAATCATATTTCCATTTTCTAAATGATTTAAACAAAACTCTAAAATTTTTATTTTTTTATTTAAAATCTTTTTATTATTTTTTAATTTTAATAATTCTAATTGACATAAATTTAAATCCGATAAAATTAATTCCATATTAATGACTGATATATCATGTATTGGATCAATTTTATTATTAACATGAATAATACTATCATCATTAAAACAACGTACGACATGTATAATAACATCAGTATTACGAATGTGATTTAAAAAACGATTACCTAAACCTAAACCTTTCGATGCCCCCTTTACTAATCCAGCAATATCAACAAATTCCATATAAGTAGTAACAATATTCTTTGAACAAAGAAGTTTTGATAAAGAATTTAATCGATCGTCAAATACTGCAGCCATACCAATGTTTGGTTTAATCGTACAAAAAGGAAAATTTTTTGCTGGTATTTGTGATGTAGTTAAAATATTAAATAACGTAGATTTTCCAACATTTGGTAATCCTATAATCCCGCATTTAAAACCCATAATATATCCTTAAAATATAAAAATAATGCTCAAATATAATACAAATAATTATTATGAATTTAATTATAGAAAATAAAAATATAGAAAATTATTATCAACGAATAATATTAAAATATTCTAAAATTCTAAATCATCCTTATCGAAAAATAAATAACCATTAAAAATTATGATCAAATAAAATTATAAAAAATATTAAAATTCATATAATGTGATAGAAATCAATAAATTATATGAATCATTATCATTAATAAATAATTTAAATGTAAATATCATAATATTTTCATGTTTTAATTCAAAACCTCAATATTAAAATATAAAAATTAAAAATAATAAAATTAAATAAATAAAATTTATTAAAAGTATTTTAAAAAACCGTAAAAATAAAAATTTTATGTAAAATATTAATTTAAAATGTAAGGAATGAAAAATAATTGTTCTCAATGTATGATCGAATCCCATGAAACATAACAATCTAAATGAAAGATTTCGTAAATTTTATCCTGTAGTAATTGATGTTGAAACCACTGGTTTCAATCATAAAAAAAATGCATTACTTGAAATTGCAGTAATCACACTACAAATGGATAAACATGGTTGGTTAAAAAAAGAAAAAACAATACATTTTCATATTAAACCATTCAAAGGATCATTAATAGAAACAGAATCTTTACAATTTAATAAAATTGATCCATTTAATCCACTAAGACAAGCAGTAACAGAATTAGAAGCATTACAATGTATTTGTGATATTATACAACAAAGTATGAAAAAAAATAAATGCAATAAAAGCATTATCGTTGCTCATAATGCACATTTCGATCATAAATTTATTATGCAAGCTATAAAAAGATGCAAAATTAAAAATCATCCGTTTCACAATTTTTCAACTTTTGATACAGCAACTTTAAGTGGTTTAGCAGTTGGTCAAACGGTATTAGCTAAATCATGCAAAGCATTCGGACTAAAATTTAATAATCAAAATGCTCATTCTGCATTATATGATACATTAAAAACTGCTCATTTATTTTGTACAATAATTAATAAATGGAAAACTTTAGGTGGTTGGCCTCCAAATATTCAAAAAAATTAATATGAAAATTAGATTAATGAATAAAATACATTAATCTAATTAATTAATAAAATTAAGATATTTATTTCTTACATTTTTTTTTCTGTAAAAGTTTTTCTAATTCACCATTATTTAACATTTGTAAAATAATATCACAACCTCCAATTAACTCTCCATGAACCCATAGTTGAGGAAATGTTGGCCAATTAGAATATTTCGGCAACTCAGAACGAATATCTTCATGTTCTAAAATATTTACATATGCAAATTTTATCCCACAAGATGATATTGCTTCTACCGCACGAGAAGAAAAACCACAACTTGGTGAATCTGGTGAACCTTTCATATAAATTAAAATAGGATTTTCTTGAATTTGTTTTTGAATTATTTTTATGACATTCATATATTCCTCGCAAATCTATGTATAAAAAATATGATTAAGATTTACTAATAATATTAATATAAAATAATATTTATTTTAATACAATATTTTTATTGACATTTATATTTTATCAGTACTATGATACATAGTATTAAATTTATAAAAATATTATAAATATATGGGGCTGATTTTGGATTCGACAAAATTATCCAATGTTTTAGTTCATGCCGAGGTTCGGTGGCCTCGATAAAAACCGAAAAATAATAAATGCAGAAAAAGAACAATACGCTTTAGCAGCTTAAAAAACTAATAAAGCCCTTTTAATTCTTATTACTCTTTAAAAGAAATATAATAAAAGGTTAAAATAAAGAGATCATCATCATAAACGATTCTCATAGTTTATATGATTATAATATGAGATAAGTATTGAAAATATTTTCTTTTATATTACAATACTGAAATAAATAAAAGAATAAGCATGTAATTACTAAAATTGTAGAAATTTTGGACGCGGGTTCAAATCCCGCCAGCTCCAAAAACATTAAGACAATAAAATACATTAAAAAATAATGCTGTAATTCAAATATATTTTTGAAAAAAACCTGTTGACCAATTTAATTTTTTTCGTAAAACATTTAAATAATGATATTTTTTAGGATGAATAAAATTAATATGATATTTACTCTTATAAACAAATATGGTATTTTCATTTTTAATAGGTAAAATAACTTGACCATCACACATAATCTGTAAAGTATCATTTAAATTCAATAACTTTAACATAATAATTTCTTTATTATTAATAACCAATGGACGTGCAGATAAAGTATGAGGAAACATTGAAACGATAACAATCACAGGTGATGCTGTTGACAAAATTGGTCCACCAGCTGATAAAGAATATCCTGTTGAACCCGTTGGTGTAGATATGATCAAACCATCTGATTTCTGATAAAATGCTAATTTTTTATCAATATAAACTTCAAATTCAACCATACAAGAAACTTTTGAAGATCGCAAAACAATCTCATTTACAGCAACATTATTTTTATATACTTGATGATTTAATACATTTACCTCCAACAGAAAACGCTTTTCTAAAGAATATTTTCCAGATAAAATTTTTGATAAATTATAAAACATAGTATCTGGATGAAGATCAGTTAAAAAACCTAAATTTCCACAATTAACTCCAATAATCTTAATGGGATAACAGGATAATTTTCTTAACATGCACAACATATTTCCATCGCCACCAATTACTATTCCTAAATCACATGTTCTTCCAATTTGAATTACTGTAGCAGTATTAGGATTATTTAAATTAAGAAATTTTGAAATTTGATCCTCAATAACAACATGATACCCTTTTTTTATTAACCAATGGTATAAAATAGTATGTGTCAAAAATGAACTTTTATTACGAGGAGATCCTAAAATAGCAATCCAATTAAATTGTATTATCATTATTTATATATACCTTCATGAATACAAAAATAAAAAAAATAATAAAATTTATTTTATCTGATTGAACAAACCATGAAAATCCTTATAATAAAAGAATCAACTCTCAAAAAAACAACAATATTATAATTATATGGAAAAAAAAAACAATCATATCAATGATCATGAATTACATCAATTACAAGAAAAATTGCAAAATACAATCAACAAATCAAAAAAAATAAAAAGAATATTTCAAGAAGATATTCAAAATATTAAAAAAAAATCTAATAAAATCATTCACAATATTAAAAAAAAAAACTTAACAAATTTTGTAAATAAAATTTCGAAAATAATGAAAAAATTCGATAAAATATTTAAAATTTCTAAAAAAAAATCATTAGAAAAACATTCAATTATTCAAGGAATAAAATTTACAATGCAATCAATATCTAAAACAATCAAAGATTCTCAAAATTTAAAGTAAAAATTAATAAAAATAAGATTCTTACCAAAGAATAGGACATCTATTCTGATTCTTTAAAAAAATATTTGATTTTGAAAAATGACAACAACCGAAAAAACCTAAGTATGCTGATAATGGAGATGGATGTGATGCACATAAAACAAGATGATGATTATGATTAATAATCCTTTTTTTCATTTGAGCAGAATTACCCCATAATAGAAATACTACTCCATTCAAATAATCATTAATATATTGAATAACACTATCGGTAAATTCTTGCCAACCTATATTTGAATGTGATTTAGGTTTTCCAGATTCAACAGTTAAAATAGTATTCAGCAAAAACACACCTTGAATAGCCCATTTTGTTAAATCACCATTATTATAATAATTTTTTGGTAATGATAAATCATTTATAATTTCTTTATATATATTAATCAAAGATGGTGGAATCACACAACCCTCTTGAACCGAAAAAGCTAATCCATGAGCTTGATTAAAATTATAATATGGATCTTGACCAATAATCACTATTTTAATTTTATGAAATGGTGTAAAACGAAAAGCATTAAATACATCGAATTTATTTGGATAAATAGTTTTTTTTCTTCTTTCTTGAGATACAATATTTAAAATTTTTAATAATCTTGATTTATTTTTATGAAAAATATGTTTCCAATTTAATAAATTAATCAATATAATACACCATAAAATCATATTGCAGTACATAGAATGTAAAAAAATAATACATTATAAAAAGATTAAAAAATATAAAAATAAAAATAAATTTCTAAATTACAGAGGGAATAAAATGAATCTAGTAACTCATTATGCACCAAATTTTATTGCTCCAGCTTTATTAAAAAATGGATCCATTGTTGATAATTTTAATTTTAAAAAAGAAACCCAAAAAAAAAATATCGTATTATTTTTTTGGCCAATGGATTTTACGTTTGTTTGTCCAACAGAAATTATTTCATTTAATGAGAAATATCCAGAATTCCAAAAAAAAAATACAGAAATTATTGGAGTTTCAAGAGATTCAGTATTTGTACATCAAGCTTGGCAGAATACTCCAATTAAAAAAGGAGGAATTGGAAAAATACAATATACATTAATATCAGATATTCAAGGTAATATTCAAGATAGTTATGATGTTGCTCATCCAATTTTAGGAGTTTCTTTAAGAGCTACATTTGTTATCGATACTAATGGTATTATTAAACACCAAATAGTAAATGATTTACCATTTGGTAGAAATATTAATGAAATTCTTAGAATCATTGATGCTATACAATTCCATGAAAAAAACGGTGATGTTTGCCCAGCGAATTGGAAATCCGGAAAAAATGCTATGCACCCATCAAAAGATGGATTAATAAAATATTACAATTAAAATATAAATTCATCATAAAAAACCAGCATAAAAAATCTATGCTGGTTTTATAAAAAAATGAATATTAAAAATCTATACTATTCATCATTATAAAAAATTATCATCTAAATCATTCATGTCATCCATGTCATTCATATCATCATCATGGTAATCATCATGGTAATCATCATGATCTTGATGAGAAACAGGAGCATCATTTTGATTCGTATCAGTATTATGAATACTATTATTAGTGTGGTCAACATTATCATCAGAATTCAAATTTAAAGAATGATTATGATGATGCAGTGAAGCATTAGAACCAAAATCATGATGATACAATAAATTAGTTAACATATTACCAGCTACCATTCCTCCTGCAACTCCAACAGTAGTCTGTAAAATATTACCTAAAAAACTTGATATACCTCCGCTCTTATTACATTTTCCATGATTATAAGAATAATTCTGATCAAAATTATTTTTTTCAAAATATTTTTGTTTATCATAATGATCATCATTCATATTATTTGTATTATAACGAGTATTGGAACCCAAAAATCCATTATTAGAATTATTAGATAAAAAACTACTACTTTTTTTATTTACTCCTGATTTCATTTTTAATTGATGATTTTTACGATTCAATTCTTGAATCACCATATCCTGAACTAAAAGCGTTTGTACCATATAATATAATGAATCATCACTGTTTTGAAATAAATAATTAATAAATTTCTCTGCTTCTGTATCTTTATTAGGAGTATCAAGAGAAATATTTTTCAATTTTTTAAATAAATCCGTAATTAATTTTTTTTCTGAATCTTTCATAAATGTTCCTATAATTGTTAAAAATTTTTATTACATGTGTATATTTAAACAATGTAATATAATTATGAAAAAGAAATTTTAGTTATATCTTTTTAATATGATATAATTTTATATTAATTATAATTATATTACCATCAAGAGAAATAAATATATGACAGACTTTTTAAAAAATATTCAACAAGTCGATATTGAAAAAGAACTTAAAACATCATATTTAGATTATGCGATGTCTGTAATTGTAGGTAGAGCATTACCTGATGTACGTGATGGATTAAAACCAGTACATCGTAGAATATTATTTGCTATGAAAATATTAAACAACTATTGGAATAAACCTTATAAAAAATCCGCTCGTGTTGTAGGAGATGTCATAGGAAAATATCATCCTCATGGAGATTCTGCAGTATATGAAGCAATAGTAAGAATGGCTCAACCATTTTCTTTAAGATATACTTTAATTGAAGGACAAGGAAACTTTGGTTCTATTGATGGTGATGCAGCAGCTGCTATGCGTTATACAGAAATTAGAATGTCAAAAATCGCACATGAAATACTAGAAGATCTTGATAAAAATACTGTTGAATTTTTAACAAACTATGATGAAACAGAAAAAATACCAGAAGTACTACCAACAAAAATACCGAATTTACTTATTAATGGATCTTCTGGAATTGCTGTTGGAATGGCTACAAATATTCCACCACATAATTTAAATGAGGTAATTAATGCATGCTTAGCATACATTGATAATAATGATATTACATTAAAAGAACTAATGAACTATATACCAGGACCAGATTTTCCAACATCAGGTATTATTAGTGGGTATCAAGGAATAGAAAATGCATATCGAACTGGAAAAGGTAAAATTTATATTCGAGCACAACATAAAATTGAAACACAAATTAAAAATAAAAGAGAATCAATTATCATATACGAATTACCATATCAAGTAAACAAATCATTATTAATTGAAAAAATTGCTGAACTTGTAAAAGAAAAAAAAATAGAAGGCATTCATGCTTTAAGAGATGAATCAGATAAAGATGGTATGCGTATTGTAATTGAAATTAAAAAAGATACTATAAAGGAAATATTATTAAACCAATTATATGTATTGACACAAATGCAAATTTCTTTTGGTATCAATATGGTAGCATTGTATCATGGTCAACCAAAATTAATGTCATTAAAAAATATTTTAAAATGTTTTATATTGCATCGTGAAAATATTATTACAAGACGTAGTATTTTTGAATTAAAACAAGCAAAAAAAAAAGCTCACATATTACAAGGATTAGCTATTGCATTAAATAACATCGATAAAATTATTCAAATTATAAAAAACTCTGTACAAACAAAAATAGCAAAAAAAAAACTATTATCTCAAACATGGGAAGTGGATAAAAAAAATATTAAAGATATGAACCAAAAATTTAATATTTTTGAAAATTTTAATCATGAAAAACAAAAATACCAATTTACTGAAAAACAAATTCAATCAATTTTAGATCTTCGATTAAATAAACTTACCACATTAGAAAATAAAAATATTTTAAATGAATACCAAAAACTCAATATAAAAATCAAAAAACTATCAAAAATATTAAATCATCACGATACAATGCTACAAATTATTAAAAAAGAATTAATAAGCATTCAAAAAATATTTGGTGATAAACGTAAAACAGAAATTATTGAAAATAATACTGAAGTAGAAATTGAAGATATGATAAACAAAGAAGATGTTGTTGTAACATTATCACATTCTGGATATGTAAAATATCAACCACTATCAGATTATGAAGCACAACATAGAGGAGGTAAGGGAAAATCTGCCGCAAAAATTAAAGAAAAAGATTGTATCGAAACTTTATTAATTACTAATACTCATGATACTATTTTATGCTTTTCAAACAAGGGAACTTTATATAGGATAAAAGTATATCAACTACCAGAAGCTAGTAGACATAATAGAGGAAGACCTATTATTAATCTAATACCGTTACATCCAAAAGAACGAATAACAGCAATTTTAAATTTAAATAATAATATTGAAAACAAAAATGTATTCATGCTAACAGCTAACGGAATTGTAAAAAAAACTGCACTCAACATATTTAAAAAACCAAGATCTACAGGAATGATAGCAATTCACTTAAAAGAAAAGGATGAACTAATTGGAGCAGCAATTACAAATGATAATGATAATATTATGCTATTCAGTAAAAAAGGTAAAGTTGTACATTTTTCAGAAAAAGAAGTGCGTAAAATGGGAAGAACAGCATATGGTATTAGAGGTATCAACATAGATGCAGATGATCAAGTGGTATCTTTATTAGTACCACATGAGAATGGTCAAATTTTAACAGTAACAGAAAATGGATACGGTAAAAGAACAAAAATTCAACATTTTCCAATTAAATCTAGAGCAACCAAAGGTGTTCGATCAATAAAAATCACTAAAAAAAATGGAGTTGTAATTAGCGCTATACAAGTACTTGAAAATGATCAGATTATTCTCATTACTAATGCTGGAACATTAGTTCGTACTCGAGTTTCTGAAATCAGAACATTAGGTAGGAATACTCAAGGTGTTATTTTAATAAGAACAACAAAAAACGAAAAATTAGTAGCAGTACAAAAAATTTCTAAAAATCACTTTCAAGTATTACGTTAAATTCCAATCATTATCTTTTTGAAAAATTCAAAACTCATTAAAATATCGGTGATTTAAAATGAATAAAATATTATTCGTGAAAAAAAGAAACGGGGAAAAAGAAAAAATTAATTTAAATAAAATTATTACTATATTAAATCGATCTGTAAAAAATTTAAATAACGTATCAACATCAAAAGTCTTATTAAATTCACAGATACAATTTTATAATAATATAACAACAACACAAATACATAATATTATTATTAAATCTGCAGCAGATTTAATTTCTGAAAAATATCCAAATTATCAATACATGTCAGCACGACTCACAATTTTTCAAATCAGAAAAAAGGCATATAACCAATTTTATCCACCAAAACTGTATATACATATTAAAAAAATGGTTAAAATTAAAAAATATGATAGTACGATATTAAAAAATTTTTCTGTTAAAGAAATTAATCTATTAGATAGTTTTATTAATCATGATAGAGACATGAATTTTTCTTACGCTGCAGTAAAACAATTAGAAGGAAAATACTTGGTACAAAATCGTATCAATGGAACAATATATGAAAGTCCACAATTTATATATATTTTAATAGCGGCTTGTTTATTTTCAAAATATCCTAAAAAAAAAAAAATGGAATACATAAAAAAATTTTATGATGCTATTTCAACATTCAAAATTTCTTTACCTACTCCTATCATGTCAGGAGTTCGTACTCCAACTCGTCAATTTAGTTCATGTGTACTGATTGAATGCGCAGATAGTCTAGATTCAATTAATGCTACTACAAGTTCTATTGTAAAATATATCTCTCAAAGAGCTGGTATTGGTATTAATGTTGGTCAAATACGTGCACTTGGAAGTCCTATTCGAAATGGAGAAAATTTTCACACTGGATGCATACCATTTTATAAACATTTTCAAACAGCCGTTAAATCATGTTCACAAGGTGGAGTAAGAGGAGGAGCTGCGACTTTATTTTATCCAATTTGGCATCTTGAAATCGAAGATTTAATTGTTTTAAAAAATAACCGAGGTATAGAAGAAAATCGAGTTCGACACGTTGACTATTGTGTTCAAATTAACAAAATATTCTATGAAAGGATGATTAATCAAACATATATTACACTATTTAGTCCTTCTGATGTACCAAAATTATATGACTATTTTGTTTCTAATCAAAAAAAATTTAAAAAATTATACAATCAATATGAAAGTAATAATAAAATTAGAAAAAAAAGAATTAAAGCTATTGATTTATTTTTGATTATTATGCAAGAACGAACTTCAACTGGAAGAATTTATATACAAAACATTGATCACTGTAATGAACATAGTGCATTTAACCCAAAATATGCACCAGTTAAACAATCCAATTTATGTTTAGAAATTACACTACCCACTACACCTCTTTATGATTTACATGATAAAAATGCTGAAATTTCATTATGTACATTATCTGCATTAAATTTAGGTCAAATCAATAATTTAACTGAACTAAAAGAACTGTCATATTTAATAGTACGAGCTTTAGATGAACTCATTGATTATCAATCATACCCTATTTTTTCTGCAAAAAATAGTGCACACAATAGAAGACCATTAGGAATAGGAGTAGTAAACTTTGCTTACTATTTAGCAAAAAATAATTTAAAATATTCTGACGGCAGCGCTAATAACTTAACTCATCAAACATTTGAACACTTACAATATTATTTACTACAGGCATCATATAAACTAGCAAAAGAAAAGGGTCCATGCACGCTTTTCAAGCATACAACGTATTCAAAAGGAATATTACCTATCGATAGATATAAAAAAACGGTTGATACCATTTGTAATCAATCATTAAAATTAAATTGGGAAAAATTAAGAAAAAAAATCAAAAAATACGGTTTAAGAAATTCTACACTATCAGCTATTATGCCAACAGAAACGTCATCACAAATTGTTAACGCAACTAATGGAATTGAGCCACCAAGAGGATATATTACTGTTAAAGCATCAAAAGACGGAATGTTAAAACAAGTAGTTCCAGAATATAAAAAATTAAAAAAAAAATATGAACTATTATGGAATATTCCTGATAATAAAGGATACTTACATTTAGTAGCTATCATGCAAAAATTCGTCGATCAATCCATTTCTACGAATACAAATTACGATCCAAAAAAATTCCCCAAAAAAAAAATACCAATGAAATTACTTCTACAAGATCTATTAAGAGCTTACAACTTAGGTATTAAAACGCTATATTATCAAAATACTAGAGATGATTCTAAAGATTGTCAAAATGATATAAATAATAATAGTTGTTATTATGGATCATGTATACTATAAAATGTAAGAAATATTTTATTGTATTTATCTCTCATGCATTAGGAAAATAATGTCATACACAACATTCTCAAAAAAAAATAATAATCAATTAACTGAACCAATGTTTTTTGGACAACCAGTAAATATATCAAGATATGATCAACAAAAGTATTTAATTTTTGAAAAATTAATAGAAAAACAATTATCATTCTTTTGGAGACCAGAAGAAATTGACTTATCACAAGATAGAATTGATTTTCAAAAATTACCAAATAACGAAAAAAAAATATTCATTAGAAATTTGCAGTATCAAACATTACTAGATTCCATTCAAGGAAGAAGTCCAAATATTGCTTTTTTACCAATAATATCATTACCAGAACTAGAAACATGGATAGAAACATGGTCATTTTCTGAAACTATTCATTCTAGATCTTATACACATATTATAAGAAACATCATTAATTCCCCATCAATCATTTTTGATAATATTATTGAAAATAAAAATATTTGTAATAGAGCAAAAAATATCTCTTGTTATTATGATATATTAATTAATATGATTAATTATTGGAATTTATTTGGAAAAGGAGAATATCTAAATTCTGAAAAAATAAAAATTCAAGTAAATTCAAAAACTATGAAAAAAGCACTATACTTATGTCTGATTAATGTTAATGTTTTAGAAGCCATTCGATTTTATGTAAGTTTTGCATGTTCTTTTGCATTTGCTGAAAAAAAAATCATGGAAGGAAATGCAAAAATCATTAGACTAATTGCTCGAGATGAAGCACTTCATTTAACTGGTACACAACATATTATTAATATTTTAAAAACACATGAAAACGATAAAGAAATGAAAAATATAATAAAAAAATGCAAAAAAAAAGCCATAAAAATATTTAAAAAATCTGCTAACCAAGAAAAAATATGGGCAAAATATTTATTTAAAAATGGTTCTATGTTGGGATTAAATGAAAAAATTCTTTGTAAATACATCGAATATATTACAAACATCAGAATGCAAGCGTTAGATCTACCAGAAATATTTTCAAAAACACAAAATCCAATTCCTTGGATGAATAACTGGTTAATTTCAGACAATGTACAAGTTGCTCCTCAAGAATCTGAAATCAGTTCATATTTAACTAATCAAATAGATTGCGAAATTCCAAAAAATGAATTTAAAAACTTCAAATTATAATTTATATTATAAAATATATATCCCAAATAAAGTTTTTTATATTAAAAAAAAAAATTCAAAAATCTCTTTACTTCAAATATTATTAAAAGAAAAAGTCAAACTATTATATCAGTGTCAAGAAGGATATTGTGGAATATGTAGAATAAAATTAAAGAAAGGATCAATTAAATATTTTAAAAATGATATTCTTGCTGTAAAAAAAAAAGGATACATCTTACCATGTTGTTGCAAAATAATCAGTAACATTAAAATTTTAATATGAATATAAAAATATAAAATAAAAATATATTTTAAAAGAAATTTTGTGATTGAATTGATGTTATAGCAATTGTATAAACAATATCATCAATTTTTGCTCCTCTTGATAAATCATTAATTGGTTTAGATAAACCTTGCAAAATTGGACCAATAGCATTTATATCGTAGGATTTTTGAACTGCTTTATAAGTAATATTTCCAGAATTTAAATCAGGAAAAATAAAAATATTAGCTTTTCCACGTAAAGGAGAAAATTTACATTTAATATTTGAAATATATTCATCAACCGCAGCATCATATTGAATAGGACCATCAATAATTAAATGAGGACAAATTTTTTTTACTAACTGTGTTGCTTGTCTTACTTTATCCACAGAATCTCCGTATCCTGAACATCCAGTAGAATATGACAACATAGCTATTTTTGGTTTAATATTAAACATCATGGATAAATTAGCAGAAGAAATTGCAATTTCAGATAATTGTTGTGCATTTGGATTAATATTCATTGCACAATCTCCATATAATAAAATTTGATTTTTAAATAACATAAAAAAAAATGAGGATACTAATGAAGATCGATATTTATCCAATTTTTTTGAACCAATAATTTTTAAAGCAACGCGTAAAACCGAAGATGTTGGATATTTTACTCCACATACAATACCGTCAACTTCATTATTATGTAACATTAATGATGATAATGTGATATTATTTTTAATATTAAATATCATATTAGAATCATCAGTAATATTTTTTTCCTGGCATAATGATAACAAGATTTCAAGATATTTTTCACGTATTTCATCAGGATTAACAATAGTAATATTATTTAAAAAACTAATATTACAACTATTAATTATTGAATTTATTTTTTTTTCATCACCTAATAATATACATTCTGCAACATCTAAATTAGAAATAATTGATGCTGCTTGAATAATACGTACTTCATTTCCCTCAGGAAGTAATATACGTCTTTTATTTTTTTTAGCATTATTCAAAATATTTTTTTTAAAAATAATATCGCTGGTATTAGAATTTAACGATTTTTTAAATTCTTGATATAAAGAGTTTATATTTTTCATAAAATTTTTCTTATATACTATAATAAATCGTAAAAATATGAACCATTATTAAATGCAATTATATACAAATCATGTATATAAATAATAAAATATCTAAATTTTAAACATAAAATTTAAATAATTGAAATAAAACCAATAAAAATAAATAATATTATATATTTAAGAAAATAATTGAATTGTTTCCTCAGCAATGACTAAATCTTCATTAGTTGGAATAACCAAAATTGGTATTGTGGATTTTTTATTAATAAAAGAACTTTTATGCAAAACATAATCTTGATTAAGTGAATCATCTAACTCTAATCCTAAGAATTTTAAATTTAATAGTGCTAATTTTCGGACTAAAAAAGAATTTTCACCAATCCCCCCAGTAAAAATAACAGCGTCTATTTTACCAAATAATACAGAAGCATAAGAACTAATATATTTTGATAAACTATAACAAAAAACATTTACTGCTCGATAAGATTCATTTTCAGAATAGTAATTTTTTTCAACATAACGAAAATCACTCGTAATACCATTGGTAAGACCTAAAATGCCAGATTTATTTATTAAAATATCTTGAATAGT
Organism: Buchnera aphidicola (Panaphis juglandis); assembly: GCF_964059065.1. NCBI lineage: Bacteria > Pseudomonadati > Pseudomonadota > Gammaproteobacteria > Enterobacterales > Erwiniaceae > Buchnera > Buchnera aphidicola. Next base: position 140,259 of record NZ_OZ060378.1, on the reverse strand, counting down.
ATTTATTGGGATATTTAATACATCATTCATAAAAAAAATAATAGATGGATCTAAGTTACCACTTCTAGTTCCCATAACTAAACCTTCTAATGGAGTTAGACCCATAGATGTATCAACACATCTTCCATTAACAATAGCAGAAATCGATGATCCGCCACCTAGATGACAAGTAATAATATTTAAAGATTGAATACTTTTATCCAAAATTTTAGATGCTTGTTGTAAAACATAACTATGACTAATCCCATGAGCTCCATATCTTCTAATGTTATAATCCTTATATAAATAATAAGGAATCGCGTATAAATATGCAGACTCAGGTAAAGTATTATAAAATGCAGTATCAAAGACAGCGACATTATTTTTAGACAAATTAGGAAAATATTTCATAGATAAATGAATTCCTAACAAGTTTAAAGGATTATGTGATGGTGCAAAAACAATATTTTTTTTAATAATTTGAATAATATTATCATTAATAATATATGAACGAGTTAAATCACATCCCCCGTGTACTACACGATGACCAATAAATTTGATACGATTAATGATATTTTTATATTTTGTGAAAATATTTTTCACCATAAATGTTAAAGCTTGCTCATGTGATTCATAATCATTAAGAATAATTTTTTTTTTATCATGATCACATTCCCATGTAACAAATGATTTTAATAAATATAAACGTTCAAAAGTACCAAAAAAAATTTTTTTTTTACTAATAGTATTAAGAATAGAAAATTTTAATGAAGAACTACCACAATTTAATACTAAAACTAAAGTTTTTGACATTTTGTAACCTCATAAAGATAAAAATATTTAAAAATATCTATATATTTAATTTTTGACCTACTGTAACTCTATCATATCCTATATAATCTTTATATGTTGTAATATTAAAAAAACCGTTTTTTTTTAACAATTTCATAATTTTAAACTTTTGCCATGGACTATGTTCTAATAGTAACCACCCTCCGTATAATAAATAATTCGGAGCATGTGAAATAATATGTTCAAAACTTGACATACCAAAATTTTTAGAAATTAATGAAAAATATGGTTCAAATTTTACATCTCTTTTTAAGTAATAAATTTCATCTATACTAATGTACGGAGGGTTACTTACAATAATATTAAACTTATTTTGTATTGTAGAAAACCAATTACTAAAAAAAAAACAAACATTTTTTAAATTTAAATTTTTTGCATTCTTTCGAGCAATATGAATTGATTTCCGATTATAATCAATACCAAAAACATTACATGATCTTTCTTCAAAAGCAATAGATAAAGATACTGCACCACAACCTGTTCCTAAATCTAAAACATTATCATATTTTAATATTCTTAATAAACTTTGCTCCACTAAAATTTCTGTTTCTGGTCTAGGAATTAACGTATCTTTTGTTACTATTAACGATAATGACCAAAATTCTTTTTTTTTAATAATATAAGCAATTGGTTCTCTATAAAAACGACGAATAAGTAATTTTTTCAATAAAAATATTTCATAAATATTTAATATATAATCATCAAATATATTAATCCAAGTTCTTGTTTTTTTAATAACGTGACTTAACAAAACTTCAGAATCTAATAATGGATTCTCTAAATGAGATAATATCTTTTTCGAATATTTTAACCACGTACTAATCTTCATAATTACTTATACAATATCTTGAGATAAAATGTTAGAGTTATATTCTTGCATAATTGGATCAATTAAAATATCTAAATTACCATGTAATATTGTTTGTAAAGAATATACAGTAAAATTAATACGATGATCAGTAACTCTATTCTTTGGAAAATTATACGTTCGATTACGATCTGAACGATCACCAGTTCCCAAAAGATTACGCCGAATTAAAGAATTTTTTTGATGACGCTTTTCCATTTCACTAGCATGAATTCTAGATGATAAAATAGATAAAGCTTTAGCTTTATTTTTATGTTGAGATCTCTCATCCTGACATTCTACTACTGTACCTGTAGGAATATGAGTGATTCTAATCGCTGAATCAGTAGTATTCACGTGCTGACCACCAGCTCCAGAAGATCGAAAGGTATCAATTTTTAAATCAGAAACAGTAACTTTAATTGCGTCCTCTTGTGGAATTTCAGGAATAACTGCTACTGTACATGTAGATGTATGAATTCTTCCTTGAGATTCTGTTTGTGGAACTCTCTGAACACGATGACCTCCAGATTCAAATTGTAATTTACTAGATGCTCCATGTCCAATGATTCTAATAATAATCTCTTTAAATCCACCCTTTTCACCAATATGACTATTCATAATTTCCACATTCCAGTTTTTACTTTCTGCATATTTTCCATACATTTTAAACAAATCACCGGCAAAAATTGCAGCTTCATCACCACCAGTCGCTGCTCGAATTTCTACAAAACAGCTTTTATAGTCATAAATATTTTTTTCCATCAGCATACTATATAATTTTTTCTCGATAACAATATTTTTTTCACGTAATATCTTTAATTCTTCACGAACCATTTCTGAAAATTCAATATCACATAGTAATGATTTTGTTGATTTGATATCTTTTTGTAAAGTTTTCCATTTTAAAAAAAAATTAATAAATTTTGATAATTTTAAATATTTTTTAGATAATTTTTTATATTTATTCAAATCAGAAATAGTTTCTTTCGAAGAAAGTAACAATTCAATTCTCTTAAATTCTAAATATAATTTTTCTAATTTACTTATTATTGTATCTTTCAAATGCACAAATTCCTTCATCAAATGATTAAAATAATATGAATAGCACTCAAATAACATTTATTTTATATAATTAAAAATAATGCATAATAATACTAACATAATTTATAAATTATAATTATAATAAAATTTTAAATTAAATAATGAATTATACAACATAAAAGAGATCATTATGTTAAATATGAAAATATTTTCTGGAAATTCTATTCCAGAATTAGCACAACAAATTGCAAATAATTTATATAGTAATCTTGGTAAAGCCACAGTAGATCGATTTAGTGATGGTGAAATTAGTGTTAAAATTAACGAAAATGTTCGTGGTGATGACATTTTTATAATACAATCTACATGTTATCCGACTAATGATAATATTATTGAATTAGCTGTTATAATAGATGCATTACGTCGCGCTTCCGCTGGACGTATTACAGCAGTAATACCATATTTTGGATATGCTCGTCAAGATCGGAGAGTACGGTCAACACGTGTTCCTATTACAGCAAAAATTGTTGCAGATTTCTTATCTAATGTTGGTATTGATCGTATTTTAACAGTTGATTTACATGCAGAACAGATACAAGGATTTTTTGATGTACCTGTAGATAATGTTTTTGGAAGTTTCGTATTATTAGAAGATATGATTAACTCAAAACTTAAAGATCCAATTGTAGTCTCACCAGATATAGGTGGAGTAATCAGAGCACGAGCAATTGCAAAATTACTATATGATACAGATATGGCAATTATAGACAAAAGAAGACCAAAAACCAATGTCGCACAAGTTATGAATATTATTGGTGATGTTAAAAATAGAGATTGTATTTTAGTTGATGACATGATTGATACAGGTGATACCTTATGTAAGGCTGCAAAAGCTCTAAAAAAAAGAGGAGCTAATAAGGTATTAGCATACGCTACACATCCTGTATTTTCAGGAAATATTTTAAATAATATTAAAAAAACATATATCGATGAAATTATTGTTTGTGATACAATACCATTAAAAAAAGAAATAAAACAACAAAAAAAAATAAGAATATTAACGTTATCTACTATGTTAGCAGAAGCAATACGAAGAATAAGTAATGAAGAATCAATATCAGCTATGTTTGAGTACAAAAATACAAAAATTAAACAACATCAAAAAAAAAAATATTCATTATAAAAATTAATGATAAAATATATTTTTCATGAAAAATAAGGCTTCTGAAACTGTAAAAAAAGAACCAAAAACTACTATTATATCTGTTTTTTTTATCGTATGAATGAGATAATATAATATACTACGTATACTGGTTGAAAAAATAGAATCTTTTGGTAAATATTTTTTTAAAATGTTTTCAGAAAAACAAATAGAATTTTTTAAAGGAGCATAATGCCATACATTAATTATTCTAGACATCATTAAAATGGTATTCTTAATATCTTTTCTTTTTAACATACCTATAATTCCATAAAAATTATGATTTTTCTTCGACCGTAGTGATAATTGTTTTAATTTTTTATTTAAATAATTCGCAGAATGAGGATTATGGGCAACATCTAGTATTACCCTAGGAGTGTTATAAACAGTATGAAATCTACCTTCTAAAAAAAAACCTTTTACAGATTCTTTAATTATATTTTTAGTAATAGAAAAACCTGAAATACGTAATGCAACTAATGCAATAGACGCATTACATAAAGATATTTTAGGTATTGATAAATTATTCAATATTCCATATTTATCATAAAAATCCCAGGAACTTTGATATTTTACCCAATTCCATTCATAACCCAAACGATGTAAATATACTTGTAAAGTATTAGCACGTTGATATACAGAATATGGAATATTTTTATCACCAATAATAACGTGAATTCCATGTCTAAAAATACCAGATTTTTCATAACCTATTTCATCTCTTGTATTACCTAAAATATTCTGATGATCAAAATCAATATTAGTAATAATGCTGATATTTGGACTAATAATATTAGTTGCATCTAATCTACCACCAATCCCAACTTCTAGAATCATTATATCAATATTCATTTTTTTAAATATTAATAGTGCAGATAATGTAATAAATTCAAAAGATGTTAATGGATCCTTGATTTGATTAAATTCAACTTTTTTAAAATAATGAATATGAAAACTAGATTGAGTAATACATTTACCATTAATTCTAATGCGTTCATAATAATTCAATAAATGAGGTGAAGTATATAATCCAGTTCTATAACCTGCTTTTAAAAATAAATTTTCTAAAAAATAAGCAGTACTTCCTTTTCCATTAGTACCAGTAATCGTAATGACATATGCAGAAGTTTTCAATATATTTAATTTTTCTGCTACTAAAATAACATTTTTTAAAGAAAAGTTAATGGGATTTGAATTTTTTTTATTAATATAATTTAACCACCATAACATAACCTTTGATTCATTTAAATCATCATTTTTCATAAGAATAATACTTTTAAAAAATTTATCAATTAATAATACAATATCAATAAAAACTTATAAGTTTGTATCATAATCAATGCATTAAAAAAGAAAAAAATAATAAAAAAACCATTTTACAAAACTATATTTTCAATTAAATCTTTCAAAAATAAATAATATTTATATAAAAATATAAAATTAAAAATTAAAATATATTATTTTAAATAATAAAAAATATAATATTAAAAATCTATTATAAATTTTATTTAATACAATATAATATTATTAATATCAATCATCAACTCTTATGTACAATATTATGAAAATTAATATAAAATTATTTTCAAGATTTATATCAATTAATAATCATATTGTATGATTCGTACTTTATTATCATCACAATACTATAAATATAATTCATTATTTATAATGATATTATTATAAAAACGTATTCATTAAAATATTTATAAAAATTATTAAAAAAATAAATACAATAGATATTCATTAATGAATACACAACAACTGTCTTAAATTATTATCAGAATCATAAAAATAAAAAATAAGTCTTTATTATACGATATTTAATATCAAATTAGGAAATATTCCAAATATTAAAATCATAATACTGAAAAATAAAACAAAAATTTTAATGAATTTATATGAAATTATTCCATGTAAAAAATTATTATTATGATTTCTTTTAATATATATATTTATCAAAACTTTTAAGTAATAATATATTCCTAAACCAGAATTGAATAATATTGAAAAATTCAACAAAAAATAACCTTTACAAATCGATATCATAATTATTAAAAATTTTGTAATAAAACCAAATGTAAATGGTATACCCAAAAAGGAAAACAAAATAATAATTATGGAAATTCCAAAAACAGGATTCTCAAAAAATATATTTGAATAAAAAGATATTTTATTAATTTGAATTAAATATAAATAATGTAATATATTTAATATACTAAAAATACCAATATTACTGATAATGTAGTTTATAAAATATATTACCGACAATTTATGAGATATGTAAGAATCATGAATCATAAATAATGTTGTAGCAAGATAACCCATATGAACTACAGATGCGTACCCCAAAAAATTTAAAATATTTTTTTGAAAAACTGACATGATACTACCAAAAATAATTGAACTAACTGATATTGATTCCATAATAAAATATAATATTTGAGATTTTTCATATGGAAAATACATGAATAGATTCATTAATGCAGAAAAAACTGCAATTTTAATAACAGTTGTAGAATATAATAAAACTACAGGAGATACATTAATATAAATATCAGATATCCAAAAATGTAAAGGAAACAATGATAACTTAAAAAAAAATGCCGTCAATACAAAAAATAAACCAATTAATAAAACTATATTATCTCGTTTACTATTCACTAATAATGAAATTTTGATAACATCAAAACCCAAGCTTCCACACATTAAATATATTAAAGTAATACCAAATAACATCAAAATAGTTATTATACTGGATTGTATGAAATATTTTAATACCACACCTACTATTTTTTTTTTTTGCATAGAATACATCATCAAACCATATATAGGTAATGACATTAACTCCAAACCAATAAAAACAGAAAACATATGATGAGCAATTGTTAATAACATTGAACCCATAATAGAAGATAATATTAATATATAAAATTCTTCTCTATATAAAAATAAATCTTTTAAATAAAAATATGAAATAAAAATCATACATAAACTTGAAAAAATTATCATATCAATATATTTCATAGAATAAAAATCAAAACACAACAAATTTGATACATATATTGGATTTACATAATTTAAAAATAATAATAAAATAAAAATCAATACTATACTAAAAAAAGTTAAAAAAAACACAAAAAAATGATTTCTTTTTATAATTATAGAACATATAATGCTTACAATACTCATTGTTAATACAAAAAAAGGAACTAAAACCATTATTTTTGAAATCGACATAAACATATTTAAAATAACCTTTTAAAAATCAACATATATATATTGTTTTATTAAAATCATGTATAGTACTTAAAATTATGTTTGGAAAAAGACCTAAAAAAACAATTATGAAAATAAAAAAAATAAATAAAAAAAACTCATAATTATTAATCTGTTGACAAACTTTAATGATGATATTTTTTTGAATACCATAAAATATTTTATGAATTATATTTATTGAATATATAAAAGAAAAAAATAAACTAAAAATTAAAATACATGCTACGTATTGAAATTTATAGAAAATCCCAGTCAGCATCATGATTTCACCAATAAAATTAATTGTACCTGGAAAATTCAAATTTGTAAAAATAAAAAACATAAAAAAACCAGGAATCCATTTTATACTCGTATATATACCACTTAAATGATCAATGGAAGATATTTTAAAACAATGATATATATGACTAAATATTATAAATAAAGCTGATGTTGACAATGCACTAAAAACTATTTGAATTATTGCCCCTTGATGTCCAACAACATTTTCACAATATATAGCCATTAATATAAAACCCATATGAGAAATTGAACTATAGGAAATAATTTTTTTTATCTGTTTTTCAGAAAAAGCCATAAAAGCACCATAAAAAGCAGTCATCAAACTTAATGCTATAATTAATGGAAGAAAATAGTGTGAAGATTTTTGAAATAAACTTATGTTAAATCGTAATAAACCATACGCTCCTACTTTAATTAAAAGACCAGATAAATCAATAGAACTATCTACTGGAGATTGATTATGAAAATCTGGTAACCAACCATGAAAAGGTAAAATAGGTAATTTAACAGCAAAAGCAACAAAAAAACCAAGCATTATTAAACATTCTATAGGAAAACTAATTCTACCATGTATTAAATAATTATAATTAAATGTAAAAATATTTGTCTCATGATAAAAATTTAAAGAAAGTAATATAATAGAAAACAACATTAAAATACTAGAAATTTGTGTATATAATAAAAATTTATTGGATGTAAATATCCTTTTTCTCTCTTGATATTTTTTATTACCCCAAAAAATCATTATAAAATATACAGGTATAATCATCATTTCCCAGAAACAAAAAAACAAAAATAAATCTATAGACAAAAGAGTTCCAATAGTTCCTGTAAATAATAAAAATAAATTCATATAAAAAAAACCATTGTAACTCTTATATTTCCATGATGATAAAATGGATATTATTCCTAAAATACTTGATAAAGAAATCATCATTAAAGATAAACCATCCATACCTAAATGGAAATCTATGCCTAATATTGATATCCATGGTAATATGATTTCCTCTTTCCAATATCCATGATATAAATGAATACTATGAAAATAAAAATCCTTTATCCAGAAAAAAATTGATAATAAAAAAACTAATAATAAAGAAAATAAAGAAAAAAACCTTACAAAAAAAATATGCCTATCTCTACATATTCCACAAAAAATAGAACTCATAATTGGAATTATAATAAATAACATTAGTAACATAAAATAAACCCTATATACATAATAAATATTTAAAAAATTCACATAAATAATATAAAATATAGCAAATTAATACCAATATTAACTAAAATTTTTCATATTTTAAATCTACATGAATCTTAATATAAAATAATCATACAAGTTAAAAATATAGTATATATTATAATCATCATAATATATAAACTCAAAATTCGATTCTCAGTATACAAAAATATATAATTTAATTTTTTTAAAACCAATACTGAAAAATCTATTGAATATTTAAAGGGTTTATTAGATAAAAAATTTATAAAACAAAAATATGGTTTAATAAAAAAAACATGATAAAAATCAAAAAAACCAAAACCTCTAGTTAAAATAATATAAAAATAACGCATAAATTTATATTTTAAAAAATTTAATAAAAAAAAACGATTTATGATATATAAATAATAAGATACAAAAAAACCAGAAAATACCATAAAACTAGAAAAAAACTCTAGATATATTTTATTTAAATGATGCGTCACAGGAATATTTTTAAACATGCATGATATATCAGGTATAATATAAAAACCAACATAAGTAGAAAAAATAGAAAAAATTATCAATGGAACATATTCTAATTTTGAAATTGAAACATTTTTTCTAACAATTCTTGATGTTGAGTGAAATGTTACTATTAATAACCTTGAAATATATACAGATGTTAAAAAAGAAGATATCATCGCAATAATGAAAAATAAAATATGATGACTATTATATGCATACAATAAAATTTCACCTTTACTATAAAATCCGGAAGTAATAATTGGAAACGCTGATAAAGAACAACCTCCAATTAAACAAAAAATATATAAAAAAGGGAACTGACGATATAATTTATTACCCATCAAAAAAATATTTTGTTCTTTTTGGCATTTAAAAATTAAAGAACCGATTGATAAAAATAATAACGCTTTGAAAAATGCATGAGTTAATAAATGTATCAGTGCACAATTCCACGCTCCAATACCTAAAGCAAGAAACATATATCCAATTTGACTCATTGTAGAATAAGCTAATATATATTTTATATCTTTTTGAACTAATGCTGAACAACTAGATAAAAATAATGTCAAACATCCTATGATACCAACTATCATTAAAATATCTGGTGTTAAAATAAAAATATCATAATTTCTTAAAATCAAATATACACCAGCCGTCACCATTGTAGCAGCATGAATTAAAGCTGAAACTGGAGCAGGACCAACCATAGCTTTTGGTAACCAAACCTGTAAAGGTATTTGAGCTGATTTTCCAACTGCACCTAGTAACAATAATAAAGTAATTACATTTAAAAATTTTTGATACTGTATCAAATGAACTTTAATTAAAAATCGTATCTCATAAAAACCAAAAGTATGATAATGAGTATAAATCATCAAAATTGCTAGTATAAAAAATAAATCTCCAATTTTGGTAATAAGAAATGACTTCATAGAAGATAAATTAACAAAAGTCTTATAGTAATAAAAATTAATTAAAAGATATGAACAAAAACTAACACCTTCCCATCCAAGATACATAAATAAAAAATTATCAGATAAAACTAATATCAGCATATTTGCTACAAATAAATTCATAAAAGCAAAAAAATGTGCATAATAATTATCTTTTTTCATATACCAAGATGAAAAAACATAAACAAGTAGTGTTACAAATGTAATCATCATAATAAATAAATAAGACAAATTATCTACTAAAAAAGTAATATTAATTCTACAATTTTCTAAAAACCACCAAGTCCATAATGTTTTATAATATATAAAATAATGATTTAAAATACATATACGACCTAAAAAAAAAACTAACAAAGTAGAAATAAAAGAAGAAATAATACTAATTATTACAACAAACCTATATGATAAAAAATATCTAAAAAAAAATAAAATAAAAAAACTAATTAAAGGTAATAAAACTACCAAACAAGCTGTATTCATTAAAAAATCTCACGTAATTTATTAATATTTAAAGTATTCGTATTTCTAAAATACTGTATTAATAATGATAAACTTAAACTAGCTTCAATTGCAGAAATAGTAATTATTAAAATATAAAGCATATGTCCATCGTGATTATTCCAATAATTTCCAATACAAACTAGAAATAAAGATATAGAATTAATCATAATTTCTAAACCAATTAATATAAAAAATAAATTTTTATGTAATATAACTGAAATTAAACCCAATAAAAACAAACATGAAAATAAAAAAAAAACATTTAATATAGATATCATATTTAATCGTTCCGATTATTAGTACAAATAGATGACTGAAATAATTTTTTTTTTTTTGAAACTAAAAATACAATAATTAAAATCGATAATAATAATATTGAAACAAACTCAACAATTAAAATATAAGATTCAAATAAATTAATACCGATAGCATTTAAATCAAGATCTTTTATAGAAATATATTTATTTTTTAGAAATAATAGTAACCTATATAACATTAAAATAATAAAAAAACAAAATAAAAATATGTAAAAATAATTAATTTTAATATTATATCGATTTTTACTAGATATACTATAATTTAACATCATAACTACAAAAACAAATAATACCAAAATAGCACCAGAATAAATAATAATTTGTAATGATGCAATAAAATAATTACCTAATAAAAAAAGAATACATGAAGTAGTTAACATTGAAAGAGAAAAATAAAATAAAGCATACATAATATTTTTTTGAATAATTGAAAAAACCGTAAAAACAATTGTTATATAAGATAATAAATTAAATATTAAAAACATTTCATGGTATTCCTTTATGGTAATAAATCTTTAACATTAATTGGAGTACTGGAATTAAGAATCTTTGTATTATTTATTGATACTCCACACTGTTGATAAAAATTATATCGATCATTTTTTCCACTTCCTAAAATTGATAAATCAGATTTTTCATATACTAAATTTTGTCTTTTAAAATCACCTAACTCAAAATCAGGAATTAACTGAATTGCAGTAGTTGGACAAGCTTCTTCACATAATCCACAAAAAATACATCTTGAAAAATTAATTCTAAAAAACCTTGGAAACCAACGTCCAGATTCCTTTTGAGATTTTTGTAAAGATATACAACTAACAGGACATACTGCAGAACATAGATTACATGCAACACATCTATCTTCACCATTTGGATCTTTTGTTAAAACAACACGACCACGATATCTTGGAGATAAATATATTGGATGTTCTGGATATAATCGAGTTTCACGTTTTTCTAAAATATGTTTTAATGTTATAAAAATACTTCGTATTTGTGTAAAAAAACTTAAAATAAATTTTTTAAAATACATAATACACCTAAAATAATTAATTCAATAATATAACAAAAGCAGTAATAACTAAATTTAATAATGTTAATGGTAGGCATATTACCCATCCAAAATATAATATTTGATCATATCTTGGTCTAGGTAAAGATGCTCTTAATAAAATAAATAAAAAGATAAAAAAAAGTGTTTTAAAAAAAAACCAAAAATATCCCGAAAAAAATGGACCATACCAACCACCAAAAAACAAAGTAGTCATCAATGATGCAGTAACAATCATAGATGTGTACTGACCAATAAAAAACATTCCAAATTTCATACCAGAATATTCAATATGATATCCATCTGCTAATTCTTGTTCAGATTCTGGTTGATCAAATGGATGACGATGGCATAGGGATAAAATAGCTACTAAAAATGTTAAACAACCGAAAAACTGAGGAATTACATTCCATAAATGTTTTTGAGAATTTACAATATCAATTAAATTAAATGAATGAGATCTAGCAACAACACCCATTAAAGATAAACCTAAAAATACTTCATAACTTAAAGTTTGCGCAATAGAACGTATTGCACCTAATAAAGCATATTTATTATTACTTGACCAACCAGCAAATAAAATAGAATAAACTGATAGAGACGCCATAATTAAAAAAAATAAAACACCAATATTTAAATTAATAATTAAAGCATGATTATTGATAGGTATTATCACCATAACGAATAATAATGATAAAAAAGCAATAACCGGTGCGATAATAAACATAGCAGCTCTACTAAAATCAGGGACCCAATCTTCTTTAAATAGCATTTTAATCATATCAGCTAATAATTGTAACAAACCAAACCAACCAACACGATTAGGACCATAACGATTTTGAAATAAACCCAATAACCGACGCTCCACAAAACTTAACATCGCACTAAAAAAAATAATTTCAAAAACAAACTTACACGATCGTAAACAACAATGAAAAATCTTAATAATATTAAAAAATGAAATTGTCATAAAACGTTTATATTATACTCCTAATATCATTTATAGTTTTTCCAATCAATTCCATAGGAACATTTGGAAATCCTAACGGTAAACCAAGATGTTGTAAAGGTAATGTATGAGAAAATTTAACATAAAACTGAAAATTTTGATTAAATAATTTTAATTCAATCAATGAATCATGATTTAAATTTAATATTTTTTGATATTTAATACTTATTAATGCATATAAAACAGAACATTTATTTCTAATAATAATTGAATATTGACTTAATTCTTCACTACCGAATAGGCAGTAATATGGAACAATTCTCCATTCTTTAGATGAATCCTGAGAATGATAAATTTTATGTAGAAAATATTTGCAATTCGAATGCTCTTGATCAAATATTCGAATTCCAGAATTAAAACGACTAGATTTTAATAAATATTTATTTAATGATTGTAAAGAATTCCAACCTGGAGACCATGAAAATGGAATATATGAAGAATTTTGATCCGGTTGTTGTATACCCTCCATAGAAAATGAAAAAATGGTATCATGATCGATTTTTTGACCTGGTTCATGAATATTTAATGCAGAATATATTGCTGTTCTACTACTTGCTCGATGTGATAATCTTGCAATTTTTTGATTTTTAATTCTATATTTTGAATTTGGTGCAACATATTTTACTTTGTTTAATACTTTTATTGAATCACTGTATTCTTGAATTACATCATCAACTGTAACATTAATATCAATCATGTAATAAAAATTGTAATAAATTTTATATAACCATTTCCAACCATCTAAAATGCATGATTTTTTATCATACACCTTAGGATCAAAAACCGAAAAAAACCTTTGAGCTCTTCCTTCATAATTAATCAAAGTTCCATTACTTTCAAAAATATTTTTTATTGGTAAAAAACATGTACTATTTTTAACAGTTGATGTATTTTGATGATCAAAAACAACAATATGTTTTAATTTTTTTAACATGTTATTAATTTTTTCCTTACAAAATGAACGATATAAATCATTTTCTAAAATCATTAACACATCAACATTATTACTCATAATTTTATGAAAAATTTTTTCTATTGAAAAATCTGACATAATTCCAATACCAATACTATTTGAAGAAGGTGTTAACAGAACTAATCCAACATCCTGATTTCTTTTTTTTAAAATTCGAGCAATATTTACAGAAGACTTAATTAAATTTAAACTACAAGAATGTGATCCAGAAATAATTAATGGTTTTCGACATGAAGATAAATGATTAGAAATATTAAAAATATCTTTTAATACATGAGAATCCAAATTTTTAAAATTATTTGATGTATTAGAGATATGATTTTCAATAGCAGAAGCAAATATTTCCTGATCCTTAACTGATGCATGATATTTTATTTCAGAAATATCATCTAATTTAGTTTCATGTGTATAAATAGTATAAACAAAATTTTTTTTATTAGATACATTTAATAATGCTGCACTATGCCATTTAGGAATACTATTAAAAAAATTATTATCTATTTTTTTTTTATTGTTCAATTGCCGAATACTTAATGCCATTCTTGATGCAGTTTGAGTGATATCTTCACCTAAAATTAAAACTACATCATAATCTTCAATTTCAGATAATGTTGGAATATAAATACCGCTATTACTTAAAATATCAATGATTAAATTTAAACACTGTTGTTCTATTTCTAAAAGACCACTAGAAAAATTTTTTACACCAACTAATTTTCTTAATGCAAAATTATTTTCTATACTAGATCTAATAGATCCAATACCAATAACATTTTTATATTTTTTTAATATTTTAGATATTAATTGGATAGAATCATTCACACCAAGATGAATATTTTTTCCTTTAGAAATAAAAAATGGAATCTTACAACGAGAGGATGCATGTATGTAATGATAACCAAAACGACCTAAATCGCATAAAAAATAACGATTAATACTTTCATGATATCTATTTTCTAATTTACCAACAATTCCGTACTTTTCACCAACAATCACATTACATCCAATACTACAATGTTGACAAATACTAGGTGAATGCTGCAAATCCCATTTTCTATTATAATAATTTTGAGATAATTTATCCACAAAAACTCCAGTAGGACATACCTCAATCAAATTTCCAGAAAATTCGCTTTTTAAATCACCATCCTTAAATCTACCAAAATAAATATTATTACTAATGCCATATACACCAAAATCACTTCCTCCAGCATAATCTTTATAATATCTTATACATCTATAACATCCAATACATCGATTCATATTATGTGATATAAAATTACCTAAATACTGATTATGATGCACACGTTTTTGAAATTTATATCTTCTAAGATTATGTCTTGTCATCACCGTCATATCTTGAAGATGACAATTTCCAGCTTCTTCACATACTGGACAATCATGTGGGTGATTTGTCATTAATAATTCTATGATTCCTTTTCTAAATTTTTGTACTTCATTATCCATAGTAGAAATAATAGAATTATTCATTACTGGAGTCATACATGACATTACCAATTTTCCAGTTTTATCATTTCGATCATTATATTGCTTTACAGCACATAATCTACATACACCAACACTTCCCAATTCTGGATGCCAACAAAAATAAGGTACATCAATATCTAATGATAAACACGTTTGTAATAAATTATTTGATACATCTACCTGATATTGATTGCCATTAATATGTATTACATTCATCACTATTAATCCTAAAGATATGAAAGTTTATTAATAACTTTATAAATTATATATTAAAAATCATATTTAAATATCCATTATTTAATAAAAGACTATGATGATCTAAAATTTAAAATTCCTTTTTCGAATTCTGATTTAAATATTCTTATTGCACTCTGTAACGGTTCTATGGCTCCAGGTGCATGCGCACAAACAGTTTTACCAGGACCTAATTGATAACATAGATCTTTTAAAATCTTAAAATCGCTTTTTTGAGCACGACCACATTCAAATTCTTTTAAAATTTTTACTATCCAAGGTAAACCTTCACGACAAGGAGTACATAAACCACAAGATTCACGAGAAAAAAACTTCTCTAAATTTAATACCAATGATACCATGCTAACCGTATGATCAACAACCATAGCAATTCCTGTACCAAATCTACTTCCAGCTTTTGCAATGCTTTCAAAATCCATCTTAACATCAAGGTCACTCTCAGTTAAAAAATCTGTTCCCGCACCACCTGGTTGCCAAGCTTTTAATTGAAAACCATTTTTCATACCACCAGCATAATTTTCTAACAATTCCCTTGCAGTAATTCCAAATGGAACCTCCCAAACACCAGGAAAATTTACTCTACCGGAAAAACCCATCAGTTTTGTTCCTGCATCTTTACTACGAGATAAATTTTGATACCATAATGCTCCATGAGAAATAATAGAAGGAATATTAGACAATGTTTCAACATTATTGATACATGTTGGTTTACCCCATAAACCTACTGAAGCAGGAAAAGGAGGTTTTAATCTCGGATTAGCTCGTTTACCTTCCAAAGAATTTATTAAAGCAGTTTCTTCTCCACAAATATATCTTCCAGCTCCAGTATGTATAATAATTTCAAAACTAAAATCACTTCCTAAAATATTTTTTCCAAGATATCCAAAATTTTTAGCTTCTAAAATAGCACGTTGTAAATTTTTTTTTGCTTCTACATATTCACCTCTTAGAAAAATATATGCAACTGATGCTTCTATTGCAAATCCAGAAATTAAAATCCCTTCAAGAACTTGATGAGGAATTTTTTCTAATAATAACCGATCTTTATACGTTCCCGGTTCCATTTCATCAGCATTGCATAATAAGTATCTTGGAATTTTATTGATTTTCTTAGGCATTAAACTCCATTTCATACCTGTAGAAAAACCTCCTCCCCCTCTTCCTTTTAATCCAGATTGCTTAATTATGTTAATAATTTCAATTGGATTCATATTTTTTAATGTTTTTTTTAAAGCAAAATATCCATTTTTTTTACAATATTCATCAATCCAAACCGGATTATGATCAGAATTCAACCACCAAGTTAATGGATGAGTTTCTGAACTTTTATCAAGATTTTTCATTTATATTCTCTAATAAAGTTTTTATATCATTAATATTAATATTAGAATAAGTAACATCATTAATCATCATTACAGGAGCTTTATCACAATTTCCTAAACATGAAATTGGTAAAAGAGTAAATTTATTATCTATAGTAGTTTGACCTAAATTAATTCTCAAAAAACATTTTAAAAAATATTCTATTTGATTACTACCCATCATATAACAAACAACACTATCACAATAACGAATTACGTATTTACCAACAGGCCTACGATAAATTTGACTATAAAATGTTGCTACTTCTTCCAGTGTACTTTCAGAAACACATAAAACTTTTGCAATATCTTTTATAATATCATCAGATATCCATCCTCGAGAAGATTGTACAATTTTTAAAGCTTCAATGCATACAGCTTGTGTATTTTCATAATATTTTTTTTCTTTTTTAATGCGATACAATTCTATTGCAGTTAATTTATTTTTTTTTAACATATACATATACTTTTAAAAAATTAATATTAAATTCATTTATCGATCAACATCAGACATTACAAAATCAATACTACCAAGATAAACAATTAAATCTGATATCAAACTACCACGAATTACGTGAGGTATTTGTTGTAAATGAGGAAAACTCGGAGTACGAATGCGAGTACGGTAACTCATAGTATTACCATCGCTAATTAAGTAATAACTATTAATACCCTTTGTAGCTTCAATCATTTGAAAACTCTCATTAATAGGCATTACAGTACCCCATGAAACCTGAAGAAAGTGAGTAATTAAAGTTTCAATGTTATGCAGTGTTGATTCTTTAAAAGGAGGAGTTGTTAAAGGATGATCTGCTTTAAATGGACCTGTTGGCATATTATGTAAACATTGTTTTAAAATAATTAAACTTTGCTTAATCTCTTCAATTTTTAATCTGACACGAGTATAACAATCACTGACACCATCACCAATAGGAACTGAAAAATCAAAATATTCATATCCAGAATACGGTCTTTTTTTTCTTACATCAAAATCAATTCCTGTAGCTCTTAAACCAGCACCAGTCACCCCCCAATTTAATGCATCTTCTTGAGTATAACAAGCAACACCTTGAGATCGATTTATCAAAATACTATTTTTAAATGCTGCTTGAACATATGAATCTAAACGCTTTGGCATCCAATCTAAAAATTCTGATAATAATTTATTCCAACCATTTGGTAAATCATGAGCAACACCACCAATTCTAAACCATGCTGGATGCATACGAGCACCAGTAATAGATTCAATAATATCGTATATTTTTTGACGATCCGTAAACGCTAAAAATACAGGAGTCATTGCACCAACATCTTGAATAAATGTCGAAACATATAATAAATGACTATTAATTCTAAATAATTCAGATAACATGATTCGTATTACTTTAACTCGATCCGGAACAATAATATTTGCTAATTTTTCTACCGCTAACACATAAGGCATTTCATTTACACAACCTCCAAGATATTCAATACGATCAGTATATGGAATATAACTATGCCATGATTGACGTTCAGCCATTTTTTCAGCACCTCGATGATGATAACCAATATCTGGTACACAATCTATAATTTCCTCTCCATCTAATTGCAAAATTATACGAAATGCCCCATGAGCTGAAGGGTGATTTGGTCCAAGATTTAAAAACATAAAATCTGTATTATTATTTTTTTTTAACATCCCCCAATCTTTAGGATTAAATTGTAAATCCTTCATGGATTGAGATTCAAGATTTGGATTTAAAAAAAAAGGTTTCAATTCTGTAGCACGAGCAGGATAATCTTTTCTCAAAGGATAACCCACCCAATTTTTTGGCATAATGATTCGTGTTAAATTTGGATGATGATCAAAAATAATACCAAACATCTCCCATGTTTCTCTTTCGTACCAATTTGCATTTGGAAAAATTTTAGTTGCTGTCGGGACATGTAAATCATTTTCTAATAATGGAACTTTAAGTAAAATATCTAAATTATCATAAACAGAAAATAAATGATAAAATACTGAAAAATCTGAAATAGGTAAATCTTTTCGATATTTTCTAAAGCGTTCATCAACTCCATGTAAATCAAATAACATATTATATTTTTGTGGTGATACTTTTAAAAAAAGCATCACTTCTAATACAATATTTTTATTTACCCAAAGTACTGGTAATCCCATGCATGTCTTCTGAATAGTAAAATTTATGTTTTTAAACTGAAAAAATAACTTTTGAAATACAATATTCATAATTAATCTACTCAAAATATTTTACAAAAATGATATCAGTAATAAAAATTTTATGTACATAAAATATAAACTATACAATAAGAATTTTTATCTACACTATACCTGATCCGGATTACGTAAATCATAAACTTGTTCATTTAAACTTCTTTTTTTATCTTTTTGTGACTTCATATTTGCTCGATAAACACCCTGTTCACCTACTATCCATGATAATGGTCGACGTTCTTGACTAATTGCTTCTTGTAATAACATTAAACCTTGTATGTATGCTTCAGGTCGAGGGGGACAACCAGGAATATAAACATCTACAGGTAAAAATTTATCTACCCCTTGTACAACAGAATAAATATCATACATACCGCCAGAATTTGCACATGAACCCATAGAAATTACCCATTTTGGTTCTAACATTTGATCATATAATCGTTGTATCACAGGAACCATTTTAATAAATGGCGTACCGGAAATTACCATAACGTCAGATTGTCTTGGAGATGCTCGTAATACTTCTGAACCAAAACGAGCAATATCATGTACAGCAGTAAAAGAAGTTACCATTTCTACATAACAACAAGACAATCCAAAATTATACGGCCATAAAGAATTCTTTCGACTCCAATTAACTAATTTATGCAATAATGAAGTTAATTTACTTGTAAAAACATTATTTTTTATCGTAACTTTTAATGGATCTTCAACTTTTTTTTTGGAATGCTGAGGATAACGATTAATAGAATCAGTATTAATTCTTGTTAAAGTATATTTCATATTTTTTCCAAAATGATATAAAAATTTAATTAAAAATATTATTTTAATGAATATTAATCGATTTTTTAGGAACCCATTGGAAAATCCTCTCTTTTACAAAATACAATAAAGATAACAATAGAAAAAATATAAAAAAAGACACTTCGTAAAAACCAATCCATCCAATGCGTTTAATATTTACAGACCAAGAATATAAATATATTGCTTCTATATCAAATATTAAAAAAAATACTGCTATTAAATAAAACTTTATTGAAAGTCGTAATTCCGTATTACCACACGCAATAATTCCTGATTCAAAAGGAATATGTTTACTTCTAGAAACCGTTCGTTGACCTAATAACCATCCACCAAGTAACATAATTCCACATATAATAAAAGAAAATAAAATAAAACATATGAAACCCAAGATTTGTAAATTCAAATTTTATATCCTTATCTAAAAAAAGATTTTTATAATTCATAATAAAACTTATAAAATAAAATACAGTATCTAAAATAATCTATAATACTTCTATGTATAACACACGTGTAATATGTTATTATTCTAAGAATCAACCATAAAAAATCAATCACAAATAAAAAAAATATAAATATTTTGAATAAAAGACTTGATGAAACATATCAATACCTTATCTTGTTCTTATAACAAGAATTTAAAAATAAAAAATTTATAAATAAAAGATTCTACAATACTAATATTCAATTATTTTAAAATAAAAACGAACTAAGGAAAATAAAAAATGGGAAAAATTATTGGAATAGATTTAGGAACTACTAATTCTTGTATTGCAATTATCGATGGAAAAACACCAAAAGTATTAGAAAATACCGAAGGTGATCGTACCACTCCATCCATCATAGCATACACTAAAGATGGAGAAATTTTAGTAGGGCAACCAGCAAAAAGACAAGCAATTACAAATCCAAAAAATACATTATTTGCCATTAAAAGATTAATGGGTAGAAAGTTTAAAGACCAAGAAGTACAAAATGATATTTCAATTATGCCCTATGAAATTATCAATACAAAAAATGGTGACGCTTGGATTAATGTAAAAGGAAAAAAAATTGCACCACCTCAAATTTCTGCTGAAATTCTAAAAAAAATGAAAAAAACTGCAGAAAATTATTTAGGTGAAAAAGTAACAGAAGCAGTAATTACCGTACCAGCTTACTTTAATGATGCACAAAGACAAGCTACAAAAGATGCAGGAAAAATCGCAGGTTTAGAAGTAAAACGTATCATTAATGAACCAACAGCTGCAGCTTTAGCGTATGGATTAGATAAAAGTCCTGGAAATAAAATCGTTGCTGTATATGATTTAGGGGGAGGAACATTTGATATTTCAATAATTGAAATCGACAATGTTGATCAAGAAAAAACATTTGAAGTACTTGCTACAAATGGGGATACACATCTTGGAGGAGAAGATTTTGATAGTAGATTAATTAATCATTTAGTTGAAGAATTTAAAAAAGAACAAGGTATGGACTTAAGAAATGATGCACTTGCTATGCAAAGATTAAAAGAAGCAGCTGAAAAAACAAAAATTGAATTATCTTCTACTCAACAAAGTGATGTAAACTTACCATATATTACTGCTGATTCTAATGGACCAAAGCATTTAAATATTAAAATAACAAGATCTAAATTAGAAGCACTAGTATCAGATTTAATTCAAAAATCTATTGAACCATTAAAAATAGCTTTAAAAGATGCAAATTTATCTGTACAAGATATTCACGACATCATACTCGTTGGTGGTCAAACAAGAATGCCTCTTGTACAAGAAACAGTAGAAAAATTTTTTAATAAAAAACCAAGAAAAGATGTGAATCCTGATGAGGCTGTAGCAATAGGAGCAGCAGTACAAGGAGGGGTATTATCTGGAGATGTAAAAGATGTATTATTATTAGATGTAACACCTTTATCATTAGGAATAGAGACTATGGGTGGTATTATGACACCTTTAATCACAAAAAACACTACTATCCCTACTAAACATAGTCAAGTATTTTCTACAGCAGAAGATAATCAATCTGCAGTTACCATACATATTTTACAAGGTGAAAGAAAAAGATCAACTGATAATAAATCTTTAGGTCAATTCAATCTAGATGGAATACAACCAGCACCACGAGGAATGCCTCAAATTGAAGTAACATTTGATATTGATGCAGACGGTATATTACACGTTTCAGCAAAAGATAAAAAAACAGGAAAAGAACAAAAAATTACAATTCAAGCATCATCTGGACTAAATGAAAATGAAATAAAAAAAATGATATCAGATGCAGAAATTAATTCTGAAGCAGATAAACAATTTGAAGAACTAATTAAAATTAAAAATCAAGGTGATCAAATTGTACATAGTACAAAAAAACAACTAAAAGATGTAAAAAATCAATTAAAAGATGAAGAATATCAAGAAATTAATAAAAAAATTAATGAACTAAACGATACTCTTAAAGAAGATAATAAACTAAACATAGAAAATAAAATACAAGAACTAATAAAAATATCAGGTAAATTAATGGAAATGAAACAAAAACAAAATATTAAAGATACACAAACACAAAAAAATGATACAAACAAAAAAGATGAAAATGTCGTTGATGCAGAATATGAAGAAGTAAAAGATCAAAAAAATAAAAAATAAAAATTACAATTAAAGTATCCTAAACGATTAATAATACGGACGTATACCTAAAAAATTACGTCCGTTATCAAAATACAGAACTATTCAGGAAAATAGAATGACAAAAAAAGATTATTATGAAATGTTAGGTATTTCAAAATCATCCAATGATCGTGAGATAAAAAAAGCTTATAAAAAACTTGCTATGAAATATCATCCTGATCGTAATCAAGGAAACAAACAATCTGAAAAAAAATTCAAAGAAATAAAAGAAGCTTATGAAATTTTAATTGATCCAAAAAAAAGATCCATATACGATCAACACGGTCATTCTGCCTTTGATCAAGGCGGTTTTTCAAACCAATCATCTTTTGATCAAAGTTTTTCTCATAACTCAGATTTCGGTGATATTTTTGGAGATGTTTTCGGTGACATATTTGGTAATAAAAAACAATCTCAAGCACAAAGAGGATCAGATTTACAATATAATCTAGAATTAAACCTCGAATCTGCAGTAAAAGGAATTAGAAAAGAAATATCAATCCCTACATTACAATCATGTAATTCATGTAAAGGAAGTGGATCTAATTTTGGAGAAAAACCTAAAAAATGTTATAAATGTCATGGTCATGGTCAAATACATATTAGACAAGGATTTTTTTCAGTACAACAAACATGCTCTAATTGTCAAGGATCAGGTGAAATAATTTCAAATCCATGTTTTTATTGTAAAGGTAGTGGTCGGATACAAAAAACAAAAAAAATCATAGTAAAAATTCCACCTGGAGTTGATAATAATGATAAAATTAAATTAAATAATGAAGGAGAAGCTGGAAAAAATGGTGCTCCATCAGGAGATTTATATATAAAAATAATTGTAAATAATCATCCAATATTTACAAGAAAAATCAACGATTTATACTGTGAAATCCCAATTAATTTTTGTATGGCAGCATTAGGTGGTAATATAGAAGTACCAACCATAGACGGTAAAATTAAAATTACAATACCATCTGAAACACAATCAGGAAAAACCTTTCGTATTAAAGGAAGAGGTGTAAATTCAATTCGTACTCACAAAGTTGGAGATTTATTATGTCGAGTCATTATAGAAACACCAGTAAATTTAAACAACCAACAAAAACAATTATTAAGATTACTAGAAAGTAGTTTGAATGAAAATAATATAGAAAAAAACAACCCGAAATCAAAAAAATTTTTTGATGGAGTAAAAAAATTTTTTGATGATTTAACAAAATAATTTAAAAGTATTGCTTCATGAAAATATTATAAAAAATATGAAGCAGTACTAGATATAATGTATTAAATTTTATCATTTTAATACGATTCGGGTAAACTTTTAATTTTAAAATAAAATTTAGATTTATATCGTGCTGCTTTATTTTTATGTATTAAACCTTTTCTAGAAAATTTGTCTAAAATTGATTGTAATTGAACCCAAAGTTGTTGCGATAAAACTTTGTCTTTAATAAAAATTGCAGAATTTACTTTTTTAATTAATGTTCGTATCATAGTTTTTCTACTAGCATTAATCATTCTTAATTTTTGTGACTTAATTGCATGTTTTTTTGATGATTTAATATTAGACATAATATACATCCACAATTTCTTTAAAAGAATATTAATATTATATAAAATTATTTTAATTACTACAATAATTTTAACACATATTTCCATTAACAGTATTGTTCGTACATAAAATTTTCTTAATAAAAAAGATAACAAAAATCAATAAAATATTTAAATCATCTTTAAAAACTAGATTTTATAATAAATTAAAATGAGAATTATATAATGTCATATAAAAAAACCTTAAATTTACCAAAAACTAAATTTCCCATGAAAGCCAATTTATTCAAAAAAGAAAATGATATTTTAAAAATATGGAATACGGATAATATTTATCAAATCATACAAAATAAAAAAAAAAAAAAAGAAAAATTTTTATTGCATGATGGACCTCCATACGCAAATGGAAAAATTCACATTGGTCATGCAGTTAATAAAATATTAAAAGACATCATAATAAAATCACAAACATTATCTGGAAAAAATACACCATATGTACCTTTTTGGGACTGTCATGGATTACCTATTGAGAATCAAATTGAAAAACAATTTGTAACAATTGAAAAAAATATTAAAAAAGATAAATTTCGAAGTTTATGTCGTAAATACGTTAATACTCAATTTAAACAACAAAAATCTGACTTTATTAGATTAGGAGTTTTCGGAGACTGGGAAAATTCACAATTAACTATGAATCCAAAACTAGAAGCTAATGTTATTCGTATACTAGGAAAAATTATTGAAAATAAATATTTATATCAAGGATTAAAACCAGTACATTGGTGTACAAAATGCCAATCAGCTTTAGCAGAAGCTGAAGTAGAATACTATAATCAAAAAACAGAATCAATAATAGTCATGTTCAAAATTTTAAATCATCAAATTATTAATAGAATGTTTAAATTACCTAATAAAAATCCAATATACATAATTATCTGGACAACAACTCCATGGAGTCTTCCAGCAAATCGAGCAATTGCAGTACATCCAGAATTAAAATATCAATTGATTCAATTAGAAAAATACCATATTATTTTAGCAAAAGATACAGTAAAAAGTGTCATGAATAAAATTAACATTCAAAACTGGAAAATAATTCAAACATTTTATGGAAAAAATTTAGAAAATATAAAATGTATGCATCCATTTTTAATATTCAATATCCCAATTATACTATCTGAACACGTTAAATTAGATACAGGAACAGGTATTGTTCATATTGCCCCAGATCACGGAGAAGACGACTATATCGTTAGTAAGAAATATAATATTCCATTAACTAATATTATTAACGAAAAAGGATATTATAATGAAAATATATGTCATGAATTAAAAAATAATACAATTTTTAATAGTAATGAGATTATCATTCAAATTTTAAAAAATAATAAAAAGCTATTACATAAAAACATAATTGAACATTCTTATCCACATTGTTGGAGACATAAAACACCAATATTTTATAGAACAACAAAACAATGGTTCATAAAAATAAATAATTCACAATTAAAAAATAAAGCAATAGAAACAATTAAGAAAATTAAATGGATTCCAGAATGTAGTTATAATTATATGTATAATATGATTAAAAATAGACCAGATTGGTGTATTTCTAGACAAAGAACATGGGGTGTACCAATAACTATTTTTACACATAAAAAAACTGGGAAAATACACCCAAAAACAATACAAATAATAAAAAAAATTTCTAAATTAGTAGAAGATCATGGATCAGAAATATGGTGGAAGATCAATAAAAAAGAAATACTAGGAGATGATTATAAAAAATATCATCAATCAAGAGATATCTTAGATGTTTGGTTTGAATCAGGATGCATACATCATTTAAAATTATATAATACAAATGAATTAAAAAATACTTCTAATATGTATTTAGAAGGTTGTGATCAATACCGAGGTTGGTTCATGTCATCATTAATAATTTCTGAAGCTATTAATAAACCTGTTCCATCTCACACTATTTTAACACACGGTTTCATTATTGATAATTCTGGAAAAAAGATGTCAAAATCAATTGGTAATGTTATTACACCTGATTCAATCATCAATAAATTTGGAGCAGATGTATTAAGATTATGGGTGGCATCTACAAATTATACTAATGACATTACTATATTGGAAGATACTTTTAAACAAACATCTGAACAATATCGAAGAATTAGAAACACAATAAGATTTTTATTAAGTAATATTTCTGATTTTAATCTACAGGATAATATGATAAATTTTTCTAAAATGATTATTTTAGATAAATGGATTCTACATCGAACAAAAAAAATACAAAAAAAAATTATAGAATTATATAAAAATTATAAATTTTACGAAATTGTAAAAATACTCATTAAATTCTGTTCCATAGATTTAGGATCATACTATTTTGATATTATTAAAGATAGACAATATACAACACAAAAAAATAGTTTAGAAAGAAGAAGCTGTCAAACAGCAATGCATTACATATTACATTCTTTAATTAGTTGGATAACACCTATTTTACCATTTACAACCCATGAAATATGGAATCATATTCCTAATTCAAATAATGAATGCATTTTTACAAAAAAATGGTTTAATAAATTAAATAAACTTCCTGAAATAGAAATCCTCAACTATGAGCATTGGAAAATACTATTTAAAATAAAAAATATCACCAATAAAATTATTGAAAATAAAATAAAAAAACAAAAAATAGAAAATAAAACAAAAACAAAAATTATACTTTATGCAAAAAAAGAATTATATGATATCATTATTATTTTAAAAAATGAATTAAAATTTTTTTTAATGGTATCTTCGGCATGCGTAAAAGAATATTTTCTTGCCCCAAAAAATATTAATAATGATGATTCAATCAATGGTTTAAAAATATTAATAACAAACTTTATAGGTGTAAAATGTCCAAGATGTTGGAATATTTTTAATAAAGTCAAAATCAAAAATATAGATCACAACATTTGCAATCGATGCAACACTAACGTTCATAAAAATGGAGAAAAACGTTATTTTGTATAAAAAATTGTACATAATATTTACAGTATGTGCGATAGATTTTTTAAGTAAATTTCTA
This sequence comes from Buchnera aphidicola (Panaphis juglandis), assembly GCF_964059065.1. Classification (NCBI taxonomy): domain Bacteria; kingdom Pseudomonadati; phylum Pseudomonadota; class Gammaproteobacteria; order Enterobacterales; family Erwiniaceae; genus Buchnera; species Buchnera aphidicola. The sequence continues at coordinate 112,817 of NZ_OZ060378.1, read as the reverse complement.
GTTTCAAAATACTATACTTTATATTCATATAAAAAAATATTTTTTATAATAAATTTTTTTTATTTAAAAAATTATGGAATAATATTTAATATTTTTAGTAATAGCACAAAAATAGAAAAATTATCATTAATTATTATAAGTTTCATTATAATTACTATTCTTTTTCAAAAGAATATAAAAAAAAAAAATCTGAGTTATACTTTAATATTAAGTGGTGCATTAAGTAATATTATTAATAAAATATACTGTGGATTCATAATTGATTTTATAGATATTCAAATCAATATGCATCATATTATTATTTTTAATATTGCAGATATCAGCATTATTATTGGATCAATCATGATAATATATAATTAAGTATAAATTTAAAATTAAATATTACCTATATAACAAGAATTAATAATATTAAAATTATTATGTATTAGTAATTTAAAACAACATCAATTATATAAAAAATTATAACATTATGAAAAAAAAAATAATACGCATTGCAATTACTGGAGCCTATGGACGCATGGGATCACATTTAATAAAAAATATTAAAAAGTTTAATAACATAGTATTAAAACTTTTAATAATTAACAATACAGATCAAAAAATTATCAACAATAATAACATAATTATATCAAATGAAATAGAAAAACATATGAATCAATTTGATGTACTAATAGATTTCAGTACACCACAATCATCTTTAAGATATCTAAAAATTTGCCATAAAAATAATAAAAATATTGTTATTGGAACCACAGGTTTCAAAAAAAAAGAATTATATCAAATTAAAAAATATTCTAATGATATTGGAATTATACTTTCTTCTAATTTTAGTATGGGAATTAATATCATTGCTCAGATATTAAAATCTTCTGCGCAACTTTTTGATGATTCATATGATATTGAAATTTTAGAAGAGCATCATAATAAAAAACTAGATTCACCATCAGGAACAGCATTAACATTAGGAAAAATTATTGCTAAAAATAAGAAATGGGATTTTAATTCTTGTCAAGAGTACAGAAAAAACCAATTAAATCAAGCTCGTCAAAAAAAAAAAATTGGATTTTCCATAATACGTGGAGGTAATATTGTTGGAAATCATAAAATCATGTTCATTAACTCTGGAGAAAAAATCACAATTTCTCATCAAGCATATAATAGAGATACATTTTCAATTGGAGCAATAAAATCTGCAATCTGGTTAATAAAAAAAAAATCAGGATTATTCAATATGATGGACGTTATAAACGATATTGAATTAGATCATAAAAACAATGATGAATCATAAAAATAAAAAAGTTCAATATGTAAAATTATTAAAAATAAAATGTAAAAATTAGTTAAAAAATCGGAGAAAAAATTGAAAGAAGATGCATGTTTAACTTTAGAAGATGGAAGTTTCTTTAAAGAAACAGCAATTGGATTGCATGGAACTACTTTTAGTGAAGTAGTATTTAATACTTCTATGACCGATTACCAAAAGATAATAACTGATACTTCATATAAAAATCAAATTATTACATTCACATATCCAAATATTGGTAATACAGGAATCAATAACCACGATAACGAATCTCGTAGTATCAAAATTCAAGGTATCATTATAAAAAACTTATCATTAATATATAGTAATTATAAAAATACAACTAGTTTCGAACAGTATTTAAAAGATAATAATATTGTTGGAATTGCAAATATTGATACAAGGAAACTTACACATACCTTGAGAATAAAAGGTAATTAATACGAATTCATATCAAGTATTTCTACAATCATTATTGATAATACATTTGAAAATATAAAAAAATGAACCATAAAAATAATGACATAAAAAATAAAAAAAATAAAACTTATAATTGAAACATTGATAATGAAAATATAAATCATAAAACTTTAAAAATAAAAAACCAATATTTCATGTTGTAATTTATGATTTTGGTGTTAAAGAAAATATATTAAGAATATTAGTGAATTACGGATGTTACTTAACTATTGTTCTATTACATACTGAATATAAAAAAATATTATCATTAAATCTAGGTGGTATTTTATTATCCAATGGTCCTGAAGAACCTAGATCATATACTAAACAATTAAAAAATGTTAAAAAATTATTAAGAAAAAAGTACCAATATTTGGAATTTGTTTAGGTCATCAAATATTAGCTTTATCAAATAATGTAAAAATTATAAAAATGAAATTTGGAAATCATGGAAGTAATCATCCTGTAAAAACCTTAAAACAAAAAAGGTTATGATTACCACACAAAATCACAATTTTACTATTGATAAAAAAATTTACCATACAACATTCAAATTACACAACAATCTTTATTTGATGATACAATCCAAGATATTAAAATTACAAATACCAATTTTTTTGGTTTTCAAAGACATCCGGAAGCTAGTCCTGGACCTCAAGATGAAAAAATTTTTTTCATAAATTTATAAAAAAAATAGAAAATTATAAAAGAAGTTTAAATAGAAGTTAATATGCCAAAACGTACTGATATTGAATCGATTTTAACCATTGTAGCAGGACTCATAATAATTGGTCAATCTTGTGAATTTGATTACTATGGAACTCAGTCATGTTCAGCATTAAAAGAAGAAGGATATAGAATTATCTTAATCAACTCCAATCCTGCAACAATCATGACAGATCCTGATATCGCTCACTCTACTTACATTGAACCTATTCACTGGAAAAATCTAGAAGCAATCATAGAAAAATAAAGACTAGATGCAATATTACCTACTATGGGTGTACAAATTGCTTTAAATTGTATACTAAAATTATATGAAAAAAATGTACTTTCAAAATACAAAATTCAAATAATAGGTTCAAACATAAAATCTATTAAAAAATCAGAAAATCGAGAATTATTAAAAAAATCTATGAAAAATATAGGTTTAAAAGCTTCTCAATGTAATATTGCACATAATATGAAAGAAGCAGTGATAATATTAGAAAATATTGGTTTTCCATGCATTATTAGACCATCATTCACAATAGGTGGATCTGGTGGTGGTATTGCATACAATGATGATGAATTCAAAAAAATATGTAGTTCAGGTTTTAAACTATCACCAACAAAAGAAATATTAATAGATGAATCTCTTTTAGATTGGAAAGAATACGAAATGGAAGTAATAAGAAATTATCAAAATAATTGCATCATAATATGTAGTATTGAAAATATTGATCCTATGGGAATACATACAGGAGATTCAATTACAGTAGCTTCTGCACAAACTTTAACTGATAAAGAATATCAAAGAATGAGAAATGAATCCATTAAAATCCTAGAAGAAATAGGAGTAGAAACAAGAGAGGCAAATGCACAATTTGCTTTACATCCAAAAAATGATAATATGATTGTAGTTGAAATTAATCCACGAGTTTCTAGATCATCAGCTTTAGCATCTAAAGCAACTGGATTTCCTATTGAAAAAATTGCTGCAAAATTAACTATTGGATATTCTTTAGAAGAACTAAAAATGATATTACAAATTCTAATATTCCTGATTCTTTTGAATTAACACTAGATTATGTTGTTACTAAAATACCAAGATTTAATTTTGATAAATTTCCTGGCTGTAATAATAAATTAACAAATCAAATGAAATTTTTTGGAAAAGTTATGGCTATTGAAAGAAAATTTCAAGAATCAATACAAAAAACAATACAAGGATTAGAAATAGAATCCGGTGGATTTGATTCAAAAATTAATAAAAATGATATGAAAAATCTAGAAAAAATAAAATATGAATTAAAATACCCTGGATCAGAAAGATTATGGTATACTGCAGACGTAATACGAATTGGATTATCCATATCTCAAATTCATAAATTAACATCGATTGATAAATGGTATCTATCACAAATACAAGATATAATAACAATTGAAAAAATTCAGTCTACATCAATATATAATATTGATAATGAATTTTTTAAAGAAATTAAAAAAAGATTTTCTAATAAAAAAATTGCAATTTTAATGCATGAATCTGAAGATAATATACATTCCATTCGTTATAATTTAAACTTACATCCTGTTTATAAAAAAATTGATACTTGTTCAACAGAATTTCATACTGAAACACTATATATGTATTCCACTTGGTAAAAATAATGCGAATCCAATCCAATAGATAACTCAAATAAAAAAATTATAATTTTAAGAAGTTGTCCAAATCGAATTGGACAAGGAATAGAATTTGATTATTGTTGCGTACATACTGTACAATCCTTAAGAAGTGAAGGATATAAAACCATCATGATAAACTGTAATCCTGAAACTGTATCTACGAATTATAATGTATCTGATCGTTTATATTTTGAACCCATAACTTTGGAAAATATACTAGAAATTGTGAGAATTGAAAAACCTAAAAGAATAATAATTCAATTTGGTGGACAAACCCCCTCTAAAATTAGATAAAAAATTAAAAAAATTTAATATACCCATAATAGGAACAAATTCAAAAACTATTGACATTACTGAAGATCGAAATCAATTTCAAAAAATTGTATCATTATTAAAACTTAAAAAACCTGATAGTACTTCCATTACAACAACAAAAGATGAATTGGAAAAATCAAAAATCATTCAGTATCCGATTATGGTAAGACCATCATATGTTTCAGATGGACAAAGTATGAAAATTATATATTATGAAAATGATTTAAATGAATATTTTCATAATACATGCATACCATCTATAAATAACCCAATATTAATCGACAAATATTTAGAAAATTCAATAGAAATTGATGTAGATCTTGTTTGTAATATGAAACATGTTTTAATTGGTGGGATTATGGAACATATAGAACCAGCAGGAATTCAATCTGGTAATTCATCTTGTACATTACCTACATATACAATAAATAATAAAATTAAAGAAAATATCAAGAATCAAACTATAAAATTAGCACTAACTTTATGCATAAAGGGTTTAATGAATGTTCAAATTGCAATTCAAAACCAAAATATATACATTATTGAAATAAACCCTAGAGCATCACGAACAATACCTTTTATATCAAAAATCACTAGTATACCATTAGCAAAAATTGCAGCTAAAGTAATGATTGGAAAATCTTTAAAACAACAAAAATTTCATGATATAAAAATAAAATTATCACACTTCTTTGTAAAAGAATCTATATTACCATTTAATAAATTTTTAGGTATTGATCCAATATTAGGTCCAGAAATGCGTTCAACAGGAGAAGTAATGGGTATTGGAAAAACATTTTATTCAACTTTTTCAAAAAAATTTTTAGTTCGCAAATAAACATTAGAAAAATAGATCGAGTATTATTATTTATTGATATAAAAGACAAAAAATTGTTAATTTATCCATTATATTAAAACAAATAGGATATAAAATTGATACAACGAAAAAATACATAAATTCCTAAAAAATTGGGAATATCATCAAGACTAGTGTATATAAATCAGGAATTACCAAAAATTAAAGATAATATAAAAAAAATGAATATTCATGCATTATAGATACAACATCAAAAAAAAAAATAAATATAACAAGAAAAATTATTGTATCAGATTTTTATAATTGGAAAATCACATTTACTATGATACAACAATTAATGCTGCATTTGCTACTATTATGTCATTAAAAATAGATCCATATAAAACAGTTACACGTTTACAAGATATTCATAAAAAACAAAAATAAACGTATATTTAAAATATATAATGAAATATAATGGTAAAATCAATTCTTAATTATTATTAAATAATAAATCATAAAATACATCTTTTTTTTATAAAAATTATTATATTAATATTCTTTAATAAATAATAAATCACATAAAAATTATAAAATGTATAATTAAAACTTATACAATTTAATATATGAAAATATTGACATTATATGATTATAATAAAAATAAAAAATTGTTATTAAAAATTAATTTCTATAAATTAAATAAAAATTAAACATCATAAAATCATAATATTAAATATTAATTTATTTATATTTCAAATTAAAAATAAGATATACTTAAAATAAATCAATAAAATAATACTAAAAACTTAAAAAAGTAATAATAATTTATAAATATAAAAATAAACTATTGAAATACTATAATGATTAATTCATATTAACATATTATCTATTAATTATAATAATCTTTTATATAATATTATAAAATATTTTAATAATTAAAATTTTTACTATCAATTTAAAAAATCATTACATTAAATATATTTAATATCCATAATAAATCATAATATAAGTTTATTTCACTGAATGATTTAAGAGATAATCAGAAAGATTACAATACTCTTTTATCGATAAATTCTCTGCACGCAAATGAGAATTAATGTTTAATTTTAAAAAATCATCTTTATGTAATATCTTGGAAAAATTATTTTTTAATATTTTTCTTCGTGTTTTAAAAGCCAAAAATGTTATCTTTTCTAAATTACTAATTTTATTTAACGGGTACAGTGGAATTATTTTGGGAACCATTCTAATAAAGCTGGAATCTACTTTAGGGATCGGAAAAAAAGATTCTGGTAAAATATTAAAACCAATACTAATATCATAGTAACATTGTGTAATAATACTTAATCTTCCATAGGATTTATCTCCAGGTTCTGCAGTTAAACGATTTGCTACTTCTTTTTGAACCATAAAATTTATATCATATATGAATTCTGAACAATACAATAATTTTAATATTAAAGGCACTGAAATATTGTATGGTATGTTTCCAAATATTCTTAATAACTTATTGTGTTTAATAAATAAATTTTTAAAATTAAAATTTAAAACATTTGATTTATATATGAATAATTTCTTATAAAAATTAAATTTTTTTAATAATAATAATAATTTCATATCTATTTCTATAACACTTAAATGTTTTACAAGAGCGCATATCGGATCAGTTAATGCAGCTAAACCAGGACCAATTTCTACTAAAAAATCATTATAGTTCGGATGGATAAAATCAACAATTTTTTTTACTATTTTTTTGTCATGTAAAAAATGTTGACCAAGAGATTTCTGAGGAAAATATTTAAAAAGAAAAAATTTTTTCATATGTTACAATCTCAAATAATGATACTATTATAAAATATATTAAAAAATAGAAAATTATATAACTAAATAAATATTATGTAAGATACTGTAAAATATATTAATATTTTATAATGTTCATCAAATATCAAAAGACAAAATATGAAACATTGGCTATCTATTTTAATGATACATTTTACATCACATCCATTAATATTAGTAATGATCATTACATTTTTAGAATCATTAGCAATGATTGGATTATTTCTTCCTGGAATTGTATTAATGTCAACAATAGGTACATTAATTGGAAAAGGACAAATATCCTTTTTTACATCTTGGATTACCAGTATTATAGCATGTTCCATAGGAGATTATATATCGTATTATATTGGTTGGAAATTTAAAAAAATAATATATCGGATTAAAATTTTTAAAAAAAATATTCATTTATTTCATAAAATCCAGTATACATTAAATAAATACAGCACTTTTACCATATTATTCGGAAAATTTATTGGACCTACTAGACCCCTAATACCGATGATGTCAGGAATGTTGCAAATACCAATAAAAAAATTTATTTTCCCAAGTTTCATGGGATGCACAATATGGCCAATATTATATTTTATGCCTGGTATAATAACAGGAATGATGATAAAAGATCCTCATTATACTAAAAAATTATTTTCACATCATTTTTTAATATCATTAATAATTTTTATAATAATATTATTAATATATATTTTTTGGAAATATAAAAAATACCTAATAAAAAAAATAAATAATCATTAATACTTTAAAAAATCAAAAAAATAAAATAATAATATTAATAATATTACATAATCGGTACGCAAAAATTCAAAATCATAAGGATTATTTTGAATTAAAATTTCGATCATATCTTTACGTACCGAAAATTATAATAACTTATTTATATAAAAAATCAATATGTATTAATTTATTTTTAAAAGGATGTTTTTGAACAGACTTCACACAAACTACATATTCTCTATGAGAAACATTTAAAATAATATTATTCACATAAAATCTTTTATTCAATTGAATATTAAATATAGCATGGTGATCTAATGATATGTATAATATTGGTTTATTAAGCCCATAAATCACACTTGGTATTTTATTATCACATTTTCTTAATTTTCTACTGGCGCTTTTACCTAATTTCACACGTTCTTCACCATATATCACCAACATAAATTACCTTCATGATTAAAAATTATAAATATTATGTATAATTTTACGAAATATTATTAAATATTATAATTATTGCATTAAAAAAATAAAAAAATTTAATATATTTAAAAATATTATAATGTTATTAGTATATTTCAATAAAATAATATCATATACATTAAAAATATTAAATATGAAAACAAAAAACAATTTTACATGTCATAACATTATTCTACAATTAAAAAATTTTTGGTCAAAACATGGTTGCATTATTATACAACCAATCGATATCACAGTTGGTGCAGGTACATTTCATCAATGCACATTTTTTCAAGTAATAGGAAAAAAATTTTATAAAACTGCTTATTTACAAATATCAAGAAGGCCAACTGACGGAAGATATGGAGAAAATCCAAATCGATTACAACAATACTATCAATTTCAAGTTACCATGAAGCCTGTTCCACATAACATTCAAAAACTATATTTACAATCTTTACAATTTATAGATATTAATATTGAAAATAATGACATCAGATTCATAGAAGACAATTGGGAAAATCCAACATTAGGTGCATGTGGTCTTGGATGGGAAATATGGTTAAATGGTATGGAAATAACGCAATTTACATATTTTCAAAAAATGGGATCATTGACGTGTCAACCAACAGCAGTGGAAATAACATATGGAATAGAAAGAACAGCAATGCATATTCAAAAAAAAAAAAATATATATGATATCATTTGGGATCAAAATGAATCGTATTGTCTATCATATAAACAACTATTTTATAAAAATGAAATCGAACAATCACTATATAATTTTCAACATTCGAACATTAAATTTTTAAAAAAACTATTTTACGAACATTTGTCTGAATCAAAAAGATTATTATCATTTCAAAAACCACTTTTATTACCTGCATACGAACACATCTTGCATGCCACACATAATTTTAACTTATTAGATGCAAGACAAATAATTTCTAATACTGAACGAACAAATCTAATATTAAAAATACGATCTATTGTGAAAATCATTGCTCAATATTATCATAAAGATCAATCAAAATAAAATTTTCAATTACTTCACTGGTAAATATATCACATGAATTATAAAACATTTTTAATAGAACTACAAACCGAAGAAATACCAGCTCAATATATTAGAGAAATTGCAAAAAATTTTTACGAAAATTTTTTAAATCAATTAAATCAAAATAAAATTCATTTTTCAAAAATAAATCTTTTTGATTCTCCAAGAAGAATCGCATTACAAATCAATAAAATTAGTACACTATCAATTAAAAAAAACTACTGTTTAAAAGGACCTTCTGTTGAAAATTCATTTGATCATCATGGAAATTTAAAAATACCAGCATCATCATGGTTAAAAAAACTAAATATTCAAATAAAAGACACAACGATACTAAAAACTAAAAAAGGAAAATGGTTAATATATAAAAAATATGAAATAATATCTTTAAAATCTATTTTAATGAAAATTTTTTTGTTGACTTTAAAAAATATAAAAACATTAACAGAAATGTCATGGAATGAACACAACATAAAATTCATTCGACCAATTAGAAATATAATTATATTATTAGATGACCAAATTATTCCTTTTAATAAATTTGGATTCTCAATAAAAAAATATTTATATGGAAATATATTCACAATTTTTAAAAAAATAAAAATTAACCATGCTAAAGAATACGAACATATACTGTATAAATATGGAAAAGTAATAGCTAAATTCTCATTAAGAAAAAAAAAAATTCAGTACCAATCAGAAAAATTAGCATATCAACTCAATGGAAAAATTAAATTAAATCCTTCTTTATTAAATGAAATATCATGTTTAGTAGAATATCCAAAAATATTATACGGAAAATTTAAAAAAATTTTTTTAAAAATCCCAAAAGAAATTTTAATATATGTTATGGAATCTATGCAAAAATATTTACCAATATATAACATTTATACTGAACAACTGCAACCATATTTTATTATTGTTGCAAATACTAATTCTATAGAAACTAAAAATATTATCTATGGAAACGAAAGGGTTCTAACAGCAAAATTATCTGATGTATTATTTTTTCTTAATCAAGATTATAAATTAAAATTACAAGAATATCTTCCATTATTAAAAAAAATAATATTTTATGAAAAATTAGGAAATTTATTTGATAAGACAAAAAGAAATATTATACTTATTAAAAATGTTATTCAATACACAAAATCAAATATTAATGATAGCATTAGGTGTGCATATTTATCAAAATGTGATTTAAAAACCTACATGGTATATGAGTTTCCTAAATTAAAAGGAATAATTGGTATGTATTACTCATTATATCATAATGAACCTCAGAACATATCAATTGCATTAAAAGAACAGTATCAACCTAATTTTTTAGGGGATCAATTACCATCTAGTATCTTAGGTTGTACATTATCTTTGACTGATAAAATTGATACATTGGTTGGATTATTTTTAATTAACATTAAACCCAAACAAGATAAAGATCCATTCTTTTTAAGAAGACTATCAATTGGTATCATACGAATAATTATTGAAAAAAAAATTAATATCAATTTAAAAAAAATAATTAATATATCAATTTCAAGTTACAATTTTCAAAATATACCACAAAACATTAATGATAATATCTTTCAATTCATATTATATAGGTTATACTCATTCTATAAAAAAAAATATGATACTAAGATTATTAATTCAATATTCGAATATTATAAAAATAATTTATTAGATATGGATAATAATATAAAATATTTAAATAAATTACAAAAAAAAAAATGTTTCATCGATATCATCACAACATATAAAAGAATTAATAATTTAATTAAAAAAAACAAAATAAAAAAAACAAGTGTATACCAAATTAACGAAAAACTATTTCAAAATAAAAAAGAACAACTATTTTTTATAAAAATAAAAAAAAGTAATGATATGATTGAATATTTAATAAAAAAAAAAAAATATAAAAAAAATTTAATAATATTATCAATATTACAAAAATTTATCAATAGTTTTTTAGATAATCATTATGTAGAACATAAAATTAAAAATGTTACTATTAATAGAATATCATTATTAATAAAAATAAAAAAAATATTTTTAAAAGTAATAAATTTTAATGAATTATAAAATTAACATCAATACTACAGAATATAATATGAAACAAATTTTTAATTACGTAATATCGCTTGAAAATGAATATTTAAATATTTCATATACCAACACATCATTTCTTCAATATCCCGATCACATAATGTAGTCACTGCACTTTGAAAAACAAAAGTTAAAGTGATACTTTTTTTTCCATAAGGAATTGATGGACCTTGATATATATCTGAAATTTTAATATCAAGCAACTTATCTTTAAAATGATTTTTACATAATATAACAATATCATTTACTAAAATTTCATTACTGATTATGATTGATGCATCTCTTTGACTCAAAGGAAATTCTGAAATACGTTTTATACGAGTATTATCTTTAAAAATCAAATAATCCCAAAAAACTTCGAATAAAAATACAGAATATTTTAAATTAAATTTTTTTAATATATATGGATCCAATTCACCCATTCCACCAATTAATTTATTATTAAATAATATTTTTACACTTTTATTGGGATGTAATCCAGAATATTTATATGGTATAAAATTAATATTTTCTAAATATCCTAGGGTTTCAAAAATACACTCTACATCACCCTTAATATCATAAAAATCAAAATTTCTTGCTGAAACATCCCAATGATATTTATATTTCGTATTACCAATAATCCCTGATACATGAAATATCTGATCAACCCCTAATTCTTTTTCACTATTTTTATAAAAACATAAACCACTCTCAAAAAATCTCAATTCTTCAAATTGACGATTTTGATGATATAATAAAGTTTCTATCAAACCTATCCATAATGAATGACGCATACATGACATATCTTGAGAAATAGGATTTAATAGATATAAAAATTTTTCTTTGGGATAAAAAACTCTTTGTTTATCAGAATTAACAAAACTATAAGTTACAACTTCATTATATCCACGATCTATTAAACTATATTTTACTCTTTTTAAAAAAAATTCTGATGAATCATATTTTGAAATAACAATATTATTATTTAAAGGTAATTCAGGAATAAAACTATAATTATAAATCCTCATAATATCAGATACAACATCTTCAGAAATAGCAATATCAATACGCCATTTTGGAGGAACTACATATAAAATATGAGGATGAGTACTTAAATGATAACCCAATCTTATTAAAATACTTTTAATAATCTCATAATCAATCATACAACCAGTTATATTTTTCACCATATTCACATGGAATTTAATTTTTCGATTTTGATAATTGTAATACTCTTCTGATTGAATACTAGTAACTGATCCTGAAATTCCACCACAAATTTTTAAAAATAAATTTGTTACATATTCTATAACCTGTTTTTGATTACTAGGATCTACAAAATATTCATTACATTGACTTTTATTATTTTTTTTAAACTGATATATTGATTGATTTAATGAATTTTGATCAAAAAAAAAAGATCCAATAAATAAATTTGTATGCTGTGTATCTATATTAAAATAATTAAAATCTATATGACCCAATATTGCTAATAAATCAGATTTATGTTGCAAAATCAAGATTCGATCATTAAGAATAATATTTTTTTGATAATTTTTAAAATTTATATTTCCATTATAAAATTTTAAAGATATATCATTAAAATCTTTTAAAAAACTAAATATATACAAAGATTGACCAAAATGAATAGAAGCATAATTCATAATATCTATAACAATATTTACAGAAAGTATTTTATATTTTCTTAACTTTTCTTTCATCCAAATTGGAGTTGGGGTTTTCAAATCAATATTATTAATTAATCTTCCAAGACATTTATGAATTACATTATTAATTTGAACATGAATCTTACACTTTTTTGAACTTTTTGAAGGAATAAAACCATGAAATATTTTTGGTAAATCTAAATTCTTCAAAATGCATATATCTCGAACAATACCAAAAATACTACATGCATCTATTCGATTAGGAGTAACATTAATTTTAATGAATTTATCGAAATATGAATAATAATTTTTAAGATTTATTCCAATAGGAGCACAAACAGGTAACTCAACAATATTATCACCACCAAACCATTTTAAATCATCATATGAACATAATATTCCACCTAAAAAAATCCCATATTTTATATATAAATTTTTTATTGTATTCATATTTAACAATCCTGAATCAATTGTAGCAACTAAAACCTTCATTTTTTTAAAAATGGAATATTTTATATCACATAAAATATTTATCAGAAAATTTTTTCCAATATCCACTTGAATTATATTCATTTTTTTAAAAGATAAATGAGAACTAATAGAAATAATTTCACCAACAATAATACCTGGAAAAGAACAATAAAATTCTTCTATCTCTTCAACTTCTAAACCAGAAAAAGTAATTTTTTCACAAATTTTTTTCAAATCCCAATCTATATTAATCCAACTTCTTAAAGAATGTTCACTAATTTTCATTAAAAATACCTACTTCTTTTAAATTGTTGAAGAAATTTTAAATCATTTTTTAACAGTACTCGTAAATCATTAATTCCATAATACAACATAACCATTCTTTCTACACCTAAACCAAAAGCAAAACCGGAATACACATCAGTATCAATACCAAATCTATGTAAAATATTTGGATGAACCATACCACAACCTAAAACCTCTAACCAATTATTTTTATTACTCATAATATCAACTTCTGATGATAAAACAGTAAAAGGAAAATATGAAGAACGAAATCTGATTTTCATATGTTGATTAAAAAAAATATTTAAAAAATTTACAATTACCCATTTTAAATTTGAAAATGTAATATTTTTATCAATTACTAAACCTTCAACTTGATGAAACATTGGACTATGTGTTTGATCATAATCTCTTCGATATACCTTTCCAGGTATAATAATTTTAATTGGCAATATTTTTTTTTCTATTTCATGAATTTGCATATTCGAGGTTTGTGTTCTTAATAAACGGTTTGAATCAAACCAAAATGTATCTTGTATATTTCTCGCTGGATGAAATATAGGAATATTTAAAGCATCAAAATTATAGTATTGGTTTTCAATTTCCAGATTTTTATTAATTATATTAAAACCTAAATTACAAAAAATAGATTCTATTTGATAAATTACTTTAGTAATAGGATGCATTGTACCAATATTTTTTCTTCGACCAGGTAGAGATACATCTATTTTATCAATATCAATATTTTTTTTAATCTTATATTTATCAAGTTGCAATTTTTTATTGATAATATTTTTATTAATCATATTTTTAATATCATTAATCATTTTACCTATATGTTTTCGATCTGATAATTGTAAATATTTGATTTTTTTAATTTCAACAACAATAATTCCTTGTTTACCAAGATATTTAACTCGTAATCTTTCCAAATCCTGAATATTCTTAATTTTTTTTAATTCAACATTGAAAAAACTTAAAAATTTAGATTTATTAAAAATCATACTTGATGTATTCATTTTTTTTCCTAAACATACATACTTTTAAAAAGCTTCCAAATAAGGAAGCTTATATTATCAAGTATAAAAATGTTATAAAATATCAATCCATTGATTTTAAATGATCTTGTACTTTTTTTATTAATAAATTAAATTCACCATGATGTAAAATAGAAATATTTGATAACATCTTACGATTAATAATAATATTCATTTTTTTTAAACCATATATAAAACGACTATATGAAATATCATGCTGACGTACAGATGCATTAATACGTGTAATCCATAGTTTTCTAAAATTTCTTTTTTTCGTTCTTCTATCACGATAAGCGTACTGACCAGCTTTAATCACTGCTTGCTTTGCTACGCGATATGAACGAGATCGAGCACCATAATACCCTTTTGCTTGTTTTAAAATTTTTTTATGTTTCGCGTGAGTAATTACACCGCGTTTAACACGAGCCATTGAAACCTCATTATAAAATATTGAAATAATTTTTATAAAATAAATATTTATATTATAAATATGGAAAAAAAGATCGAATTTTCATTTTATTAGATTGTGAAACTATCATTTTTTTTCTAAGATGTCTTTTTTTTTTAGTAGTTTTTTTAGTTAAAATATGACGCAAATTCGATTGTTTATATTTAAATTGATGAGATGCAGTTTTTTTAAACCTCTTTGAAGCGCTTTTTAATGTTTTCAATTTTGGCATCACATGTTACCTAACGTCAATAATACAAAATTTATGTTTTTTTAGGAGACAACATCATTACCATTTGACGACCTTCAATTTTCAATGGAAATGATTCAATGACACATATATCATTCAAATCATTTTTAATTCTTTTTAACACATCAACTCCAATATGTTGGTACGTCATTTCACGACCTCTAAATCTTAATGTAACTTTTACTTTATTACCTTGTTTTAAAAAACGAGATAAATTCTTTAATTTAACTTGATAATCACCTTTATCAGTATTAGGTCGAAATTTTACTTCTTTAATCTGTATTACTTTTTGTTTTTTTCTTTGTTCTTTAAGATTTTTATTTTTCTGATATAAAAATTTACCATGATCCATGATACGACAAACACTAGGAATAGCATTAGGACTAATTTCTACTAAATCTAGTTTTAATCGTTTTGCATACTGCAATGCTTGATTAATGGTAACAATACCAATTAATTCATTATTTACCCCAATTAACCTAACTTCATGTACTTTAATTTCATCATTAATACGATTATGTTTTATTGATGTCATACGTTTGCTAGATTTAATAATGAATTCCTCCAAACAAAATTCAAAATGTACGAAACTGAATTTCATATTTTATTTTTTCTATAAATGCATCAATACTCATCAATTGTAAAAAATTATTTTTTATACTACGAACATTGACTTGATGATTATTTACTTCTGTATCACCACAAATTAATATATAAGGAACACGCTCTAAAATATATTTTCTAACCTTAAAACTTATTTTTTCATTATTTATGTCAATTTTATTTCTAATACCTAATAAAGAAATTTTTTTTTGTATTTCTAAAACATATTGATGATGTTGATGATGAATACTAATTACAACAACTTGAACTGGAGATAACCAAATTGGTAAATAACCTGAATACTGTTCTAATAAAATACCAATGAAACGTTCTATAGAACCTAAAATTGCTCTATGAATCATAATTGGAACTTTCTTTTCATTATTACTAGAAACATAAAATGAATTAAATCTCTGAGGTAAATAAAAATCAAGTTGTATTGTACCACATTGCCACAATCTATTTAAACAATCTTTTAAAATAAATTCAATTTTTGGACCATAAAAAGCACCTTCACCGACTTTATATTCAAAATCAACATTACTAGATAATAATGCATTTTTTAAACTTAATTCTGCTTTATTCCAAATATCATCATTACCAATTCTTTTTTTTGGTCTTGTAGAAAAATTAATATATATTTCTTTAAAACCAAAAACCTCATATGAACTATATATCATCTTAATACAATTTACAATTTCTTGTTGAACTTGTTCTTCCGTACAAAATATATGCGCATCATCTTGTGTAAAATGTTTTAGACGTAATAATCCATATAAAGAACCTGAAGTTTCTTTACGATGACAAATACCAAATTCTGCTATACGTACCGGTAAATCCCTATATGATTGAATATGTTTATTAAATATTTGTATGTGTGCAGGACAATTCATAGGCTTAATACAATAACTATCATTTTCAGAAATAGTAAAAAACATTGATTCACGAAAATTATCAATATGTCCACTTTTCTTCCAAAGTGATTCATTTATAATTAATGGTGTTTGTACCTCATCATATTTCCAAATTTGGAGTTGTAAACGAATAAACTTTTTCAATTCTTGAAAAATAGTCCATCCATTTTTATGCCAAAAAATCATTCCAGGAGATTCTTTTTGTTTATGATACAGCTTCATTTTTTTATTAATAATTCTATGATCTTTTTCTTGATTAATTTTTATTTTTTTTAAAAAATCTGAAATATAAATTTTATTAAGACCAACAATACCATAAATACGTTTTAACATCTTGTTATTTTTATTACCATTCCAGTATGCACCTGAAATATTTTGTAATTTAAAATATTTACAAAATCTAACATTCGGAACTTGAGGACCTAAATCAATACTAAAATATCTCTGATGAAAGTATACAGGAACAAATTTATGATTAAAAAAATATTTCTCAATATATTTCGAATTATAAAATTCTCCGTTTAATAATAATGATTTTTTCAAATCAGAATACAATATTTTTTGAAAAATAATATCATATTTTTTTTTAATAAATGATTTCATAATTTGTTCTAATCGCAATATATCTTTTTCTGAAATAGAACCATCAAAATCAAAATCATAATAAAACTTATCATCAATAATACCTCCAATACCAGATTTAGAATCCTTCCATATTATTTTACATGCATATGATAATAGATGAATGCATGAATACTTAAGTAAATCAATAGTTTGATGATCCTTCATAGTTAAAATGTGAACATTAGAATCTTCTTGAATCAAGAAATACATATTTTTTAATTGACCATTAACGACAGCTCCAGTACAATACCTAGAAAATCCAACTCTAATATCTTCTGCTACATTTACTAATGAAATATTAGATTCATATGTCCTTTTTTTTCCATTAAGTAATGTAATAACAGGCATAACTACATCCTTATATTAAAATTTAAAAAAGTATTATCATTATACAATAATAATGTTTAATATTTTATTTATAAAAATAAATACTATAATATCAATATTATACTAACTAATATTACAAACACATTCAAAAAAATACCAGTCATTCTGACTGGTACTATTTTTAAAATCGACTATCAACGGATTTTGCCAATTGATCAATAATTAAAACACTATCATCCCAGCCTAAACACGGATCGGTAATAGATTTTCCATATATTAATTTATTTTTTGGGGCAATATTCTGCGATCCTTCCTGTAAAAAACTTTCAATCATAACACCTGTAATATTTTTCGAACCATCTTTAATTTGTTTACAAATTGCTTCAGCAACTTTGCACTGTATTCGATGTTGTTTTAGACAATTTCCATGACTACAATCAATCATTAAATATTCTGGTAAATGAAAAAAATTTAATTTCTTTACTGCTTTTTTAATATCATCAGGATGATAATTAGGACGTTTACCCCCTCTCATAATAATATGACCAAAAGGATTACCACTAGTATGATTAATTGTCATTTGTCCATTTTTATTAGGAGCAAGAAATAAATGCTTTACTTGAGCTGCTCGAATAGCATCAATGGCAATATTAATATTACCATCTGTTCCATTTTTAAAACCAACAGGACATGATAAAGCAGAAGCCATTTCTCGATGTATTTGGCTCTCGGTAGTACGTGCTCCAATTGCTCCCCAGCTAATTAAATCTGCAATGAATTGTCCAATAACCATATCTAAAAATTCTGTAGCTGCTGGCATTCCTATTGTATTAATATCTAAAAGCAATTTACGTGCTACAGATAACCCATCATTTACTTTGAAACTATTATCAAGATCAGGATCTGAAATCAAACCCTTCCATCCAACCACAGTTCTAGGTTTCTCAAAATATGTACGCATAATAATTTCAAGACGAGAAGAATATTTTTTACGTAATATATTTAATCGATGAGCATATTCTACAGCTGCAACAGTATCATGTACTGAACATGGGCCAACAACTACTAATAAACGAGAGTCTTTGCCGGTTAAAATGTTAGCAATATTTTTTCTCGCAGTAATAACATTATCAATAATATTAGAGGTTAAGGAATAACGCTGTGCTAGATCGTATGGAGTTACTAATGGATCAATTCTTGTAGTACGCAGTTCATCTGTTTTTTTCATAATCATCTCAAAATAATGTTGTATTATATAATAAAAATCAAAATATACGTGTACATATGAAATAAATATTATATAAAAAAATATTTTATCCATTCAAATAAAATTTAAGTATATAACATGAAAAACCATTGTAAAAATAAAGAACATAAAAATTTAATAAAAATATAAAAATATAAAAATAATCCAATTTTCAATAAATCTGTATTTTATTTAATAAAATAAATAAAATAAAAATATTAATATAAATTCTAAATAAAGAATAAAGATGTCATAATTAAAAAAATTATGAATAATCACAATTAAATAAATCAAATGTTATAAAATATATTTAAAATGTATAATTTGTAATTAAACTATTAATACACATTATATTCATGGAAAAAAATAAAAATGAAAAAAATCAATAAAAAAGGTATTTTTATTACAGAAAACGCACAAAAATATCTTAATAAATTAATAAAAAAAAAAAATAATAGTATAGGAATAGAAATAAAAATTAAAAAATCAGGTTGTGCTGGTTGGAAATATCATTTATATTTAATAAAAAAAGAAGATATAAAAGATAAAGATCAATTTTATATATATCATATAAAAGATATTAATATTTATGTAATTAAAAAAAATATTAAATTAATTGACGGAACAGAAATAGATTTATTAAAAAATGATGGTATTAATTTTAGTATAATTTTTAAAAACAAAAAAATAGATACATTTTGTGGATGTGGTGAAAGTTTTCACATTACTATTTAAAATTTAATAAAAACTACCAACACAGTAACAAATGATTTTTTTTTCCTTTAGATAATATAGTATATTTACTAAAAATTTGATCATCTTTGCAGAATAAATATTCTGGATTCATTACTTTTTTACCATTAATTTTAATCCCGAATCCAGAGATTACACGTTTAGATTCACTTATAGAACTACACAAATGAGATTGAACCAATATATGTTTTAAAAAATTAATTCCAGAATTTAAATTAAAATATGGAATACCATCTTTTTTTAATTGCAAAAAATCCGATTTCGTTAAATCCATTATATTTCCACCAAAAAGACTCTGAGTAATTCTTTTCACTGCATTTACCTGATTTATTCCATGCACCATTTTTGTAATTAATTCTGCAAGTAATAATTTTGCATCATTAATATTCTCTAATGAACGCTTTAATTGATCAATTTCTGATATCTTTAAAAAAGTAAATAACTTTAAAAAACTATAAACTTGAGTATCACTAATATTTAACCAAAATTGAAAAAAAGCATATGGTGTTGTACGATTACTATCTAACCAGATAATTTTATTATTTTCTGTTTTACCAAATTTAATACCATTGTCTTGAGTTAATAATGGAACAGTTAAACCAAAAACCTGCTTATGAAAAATCCTACGAACTAAATTAATACCAGAAGAAATATTACCCCATTGATCAGAACCTCCAATCTGTAACATAACTTGATGTTTTTTATATAACTGTAAAAAATCATAAGATTGTAAAAGATTATAAGAAAATTCAGTAAATGATATACCTTGACCTGCTCTATTAATACGCATCTCTACTGATTTTCGACTAATCATTTTATTAATTGAAAAAAATTTTCCAATATCTCGTAAAAAATCAATTACATTAATTTTTTTAAACCAATCATAATTATTGACAATAATTGGACTACACAAATTATTTTTTTCAAAAAAATCAACAATCTGCTGTGAAATTTGTGAACTCCAATTTAACATATGAGTTGGTATACCTAATTTCCGTTCTTGAGATTTAAAACTCGGATCACCAATTAAACTTGTAGCATAACCAACTAAAATCACAATTTTATGACCATATTTTTGAAACCACTGTAAACACAACAAAGGTAATAAATGACCAACATGCAAACTATTTGATGTAGGATCAAAACCACAATAAACTGTAATATCAGAATTTAATAAAATGCTTTCTAAATTAGATTCATCACTAACTTTAGAAATAAAACCCCTATTCTTTAATTCATCTAATAAAATCAATGTATCCATTCGTTTTATTCACTCAAAATATTAAAAATATTCAATCAAACTTAAAAATCATATAAAAAAATACATATTAAATACGAATCACGAAATTTATTGTAATATAAAATAATTTAATATAATTAAATAAATTTTTTATTTAAAATCCTCTTCATATTATCAATCATAATATGCGTGTAGTAATCTACTTCAATATTTACTTTTTCACCAATCTTTCTTGAACCAATATTAGTACAAGATATAGTCTCAGGTATCAAATCAACACAAATAGTATTCTTAAAAACTGTATTAATTGTCAAACTGATGCCATCAATTGCAATAAAACCTTTTCGGAATATATACTTCATAATACGAATATCATCTATATTTAAAAAAAAACGTTTTTGACTTTTAAAATGAATTACATTATGTATAGTAGCAGTTGTTATAATATGACCAGATAACAAATGCCCACCAATTTCATCACCAAAACATAACGAACGTTCAATATTTACTGTAGAACCAATTCTTAAAATAGATAAATTAGTAAGTTTCAAAGTTTCTTGTATAATATCAAAATAAACATTATCTTTTTGGATTTTTGTAACTGTTAAACAACATCCATTATTAGAAACAGATGCACCAATTTTTAAATTATTTAATAACAATAAAGGAAACTTTAATTGCAATGTATATAATTGATGATTTTTATGAATCATCATAACAACTGCTAAACCTTGAATAATTCCAGTAAACATTAAAATATCCTTAATAAAACATTGATTATAAAATTATATTAATTATAATATCTATAATGATTCAAAATATCATAAAAAACTCATAATATTTAATATATTTTATATAAAATCAAATTTTATTATTCATATTTAGCGTTCGTAACTCAGTTGGTTAGAGTGTCACCATGACATGGTGAAAGCCAGTGGTTCAAATCCACTCGAACGCATTAATAATAGTAATTCATATACTACATATTATTTTAAAATTAATAAATAAATTTAGGTTATAAAAAATTGATTAATAAATTTATTAAAAAAATAAAAAAAAATCAAAGAATATTAATATCATATAGTGGTGGATTAGACTCAACAGTATTATTGTATCAATTAATACCATTTACTAAAAAATACCCATTCTTGAAAATTCGAGCAATTCATATAAATCACAACATTGAAAAAAATGCCTTATTATGGAGTCAACACTGTAAAAAAATTTGTAAAAAAAATCAAATTGAATTAGTAATAAAAAAAAATAAATTAAAAATTAAAAATAACGTGCAAGAAACTGCAAGAAACATACGATATAAAATTATAAAAAAACACATGATTAAAGGAGAAATATTACTAACTAGCCATCACTTAAATGATCAGTGTGAAACGTTATTTTTAGCTCTAAAAAGAGGTAGTGGTCCATCAGGTTTATCTGGAATACCTGAAATTCAATCCTTAGGTCATGATAAATACATTATCCGTCCTCTTCTAAAAAAAAGCAAAAACGAACTTTTAGAATGGGCATTATTAAACAAAATCCAGTGGATTGATGATGATAGCAACTTAATCGATAAATATGACAGAAATTTTATTAGAAATAATATTATAAATTTGATCGAAAAAAGATGGAATTTTTTTATTAAAAATTGTGTAAAAAGTATGAAATTATGTGATAATCAAACAATAGCTTTAAATTATTTCTTAGATGAGATTTTATTAAAAATAAAAACAATAGATAATGCTATACCAATAGAAACTTTTCATAATTATCCTAAAGTAGTACAAAAATCATTAATTAGAAGATGGATATTTTTATATACAAAAAATGTAATTTCATACATTCAAACACAAGAAATTTATTATAAAATTATTCAAAATAAAAAAAATACAAAATACATCATAACTATTAAAAAATATGAAATTAGACGCTATAAAAATTATATATTTCAAATTAAAAAATTTAAATCTTTAAAAAACACCATTATTTTTTGGCATAATACTAAAAAACCATTAAAATTAATAAATAAATTAGGATATATAATTCCAGAAAAAAAAGGAATTCAAGTACCGTATCCAAAAAATTCTGATTTGGTTAGTATACGCTTTACAATAAACAAAAAAACATTATTGAATGATTCAAAAATAAAAAACATGAAAAATATTTGGCAAAAAAATAAAATACCGCCATGGTATCGCAATCAAATACCAGCATTATTTTATAATGATCAATTGATTGCAATAATGGGGGTATTAATTATCCCTCACTTTAAAAAAAAAAATCATGATGTAAATAAATGGAACATCTCCTGGATCGATATTTTTAATGATTCAAATCATTATTTAAATCACTAACTTTAATTCTATGATATAAAACTCTAAAAATAGAAATACGATGATTCAATAAAGGAGTATCTATATTATTCCATGACAAATGAATTAATAAAAAAGATTCAGATCTTTTAGCTAAATCAGGAATAATAGGTTTTAAAAATGTCATAATTATACGAAACAAATTAATTCCCATAGTACAAATTTCATGTAATAAAGTTTTATGAGTTGTTAATAATAACTTCCAAGGCTTTTGTTCATTAAAATACTGATTCGCTATGTCTGTTAAAAAAATAATCTTTTTAATAACTAAACTAAACTCACGATTCTCAAATAATCTTCCTATTTCAAAAGATGCATCAGTAAACTGTTGATATAAATGCATATTTTGTATTTTTTTAGATAAAATATTATTAAAATATTTACTCAGAAAACTTGAACTGCGTGATGCTAGATTCACAACTTTATTTACAATATCAGAATTAATTTTATTCTCAAAATCTTTTAAATTCATCTCGATATCTTCAATTTTAGAAGATAATTTAGAAGCATAATAATATCTTAAACTATCAGAATCAAAATATTTTAACCATTTTTTAGCAGTAATAAATGAGTTTTTAGATTTAGATATTTTTTTCCCTTGAAATGTTAAATGACCATGAACAAAAATTTTAGTTGGCTTCCTAAAACCAAGAACCTCTAACATTAATGGCCAAAATAACACATGAAAATATGTTATATCTTTACCGATAAAATGATATAACTCAGTATGAGAATTTTTTTTCCAAAATTCATCAAAATTCAATAATGAATTATAATTACATAAACATTTAAATGTACTAATATAAGACATCGGGGCATCTAACCAAACATAAAAATATTTATCATAAAAATCAGGTATTTTAAAACCAAAATAAGGATAATCTCTAGAAATATTCCATGAATGTAAATCTTTTAAAAACCACTCTTTAATTTTATTAACAACGTTTTTATTTACAACTCCAGATATTATCCATTGATAAAGTTTTTTTTGTAAAATAGATAAATCTAAAAATATATGTTTTGAATTTTTTATAATTGGTATAGTATTAGAAATATTAGAAATCGGACTAATTAACATACTTGCTTTATAAATACTACCACATGATTCACAATGATCTCCATATTGATTTTTTGAATAACACACTGGACAAGTACCTTTTACAAATCGATCAGGTAAAAAAATATCTTTATCAGTATCATATAATTGGTCAATATTTTTTATTTGTAATAAATTTCTTAATTTTAATCGATAATATAATTTTTTTGTCCAATAAAAATTTTGTATGTGATGTGTAGAAGAATAATAGTCATAATTAATATTAAAAGACTGAAAATCAAAGACATGTTCTTTAAAAGTATTTAATATTAATAATTTTGGAGATACATTGAGTTCACGAGCCTTTAGCATAATTGCAGTACCATGTGTATCATCAGAACAAACAAACCATACTTCCCTTTTTCTCATTTTATAATAACGAACCCAAATATCTGCCTGAATATGCTCTAACATATGACCAATATGCAAATCTCCATTAGAATATGGTAATGCACAAGTAACTAAAATTTTTTTTTTCATAGATTTACAATGTAATGATTATAAAAAACAAATATCATGAATACAATAAAAATATTTCAAAAAATAAAATATTTTAAATAGACTAAAATTAATAAAATAAAATTAATTAATCTATTTAAAATAAAATTTTGATATCAATAATAATTATTCTAACCAATTCGTATGATAAACACCTGATTTATCATTCCTTTTATATGTATGTGCACCAAAACAATCTCTTTGAGCTTGTATTAAATTCGCTGAAGACTGTGAAGTTCTATAACTATCATAATATGTCAAAGAGGATACTAATGCAGGAATTGCAATACCTTGTTTAACAACGTATGATACTATTTTACGAAGAGAACTTTGATATTGTTTTGAAATATCTTGAAAATAGGGAGATAATAATAAATTAATAATAATATTATCATATTTATATATTTCAACAAGTTGATTTAAAAAATCTGCTTGAATGATACAACCTGATCGGAATATGCTTGCAATTTCGTGACATTTTAAATTCCAATAATATTTTTTAGAAGCAGAACCAAGTTGTGAAAATCCTTGAGAATAAGCTATAATTTTTGATAAATACAACGCTTTACGAAGATCTTCAATAAAATCATCTTTATGTGATGAAACTAAAGAAACATTAGGTCCAGATAATATTTTTGATGCTAACATTCTTTGTGATTTTAGAGAAGATACATACCTCGCAAAAACAGATTCAGTAATAACATTTAATGATTCATGTAAATCTAATGCATCTTGACACGTCCATTTTCCAGTTCCTTTATTTACTGCTTCATCTAAAACATAATCTATTAAATCACCATTATGATCTTTTTTACGAAGAATATTTTTAGTAATATCTATTAAATAACTATTTAATTCTCCTTGATTCCATATATCAAAAACATCAGAAATTTCTTTATTACTATAATTAACTAT
Source organism: Buchnera aphidicola (Panaphis juglandis) (assembly GCF_964059065.1). Taxonomy (NCBI): domain Bacteria; kingdom Pseudomonadati; phylum Pseudomonadota; class Gammaproteobacteria; order Enterobacterales; family Erwiniaceae; genus Buchnera; species Buchnera aphidicola. The sequence goes on along the minus strand of NZ_OZ060378.1, from coordinate 86,632 downwards.
ATTTTTTAAAATAATATACACTTCTGATATTAATTGCATATCAGCATACTCAATACCATTATGAACCATTTTTACATAATGACCAGAACCATTTGGACCAATATAAGCAACACAAGGTTGATTTTTAAATTTTGATGCAATAGATTTGAAAATCGGTTTTACAATATCATATGCACTTTTTTGTCCTCCTGGCATGATTGATGGACCATTTAACGCACCATATTCACCACCAGAAATACCTACACCAAGAAAACTAACATTATTTTTCAGTAAATCCTTTGATCTTCTTATAGTATCTTTATAAAAAGAATTTCCTCCATCAATAATGATGTCTCCAGAATTTAAATAAGGAGTTAGAACATTAATAATATCATCTGTTGCTTGTCCTGATTGAACCATTAACAAAATACGTCTAGGTTTTTTTAAAGATCTCAGAAAATCTTGAATCAAAAAATAAGGTGATATATTTTTTTCTGAACATTTTAACATTACATCCTTTGTTTTATTTATTGTTCGATTAAAAATTGCAACATTATAACCAGATTTTGCAATATTTAAAGCTAAATTTCTTCCCATTACTGCCATACCAATTACACCAATATCATTTTTTTTCATGTTAAAACTCCAATAAAAATTAAAAATAAAAAAAATTATAAAATCTGAAATACAGGAAATATTGTAAAATTTTAATAATTATTTAATTTTTTTATTTCGAATTTCTAAATTTTTAATTATATGGCTAAAACTCAAATTTTGATTATGTAGTAATACTAAAAGATGGTATATTAAATCAGTAGCTTCATTTACAAATTCTTGTGTATTATTATTAATAGAAGCAATTACTGTTTCAATAGACTCTTCTCCTAATTTTTGTGCAATTCTATTCACGCCAAGTTTATGCAAATATGATGTGTATGAATCATTAAAATAATGTTTTTTTTTATCTTTGATCTTCTTTTCTAAATAAAAAAAATTAGTGTATTGTGTCTTATATCCATCAAAACAACTTGTATTGTTAAGATGACATGTCTTACCTATTGAATCTACTAAAATTAATATACTATCATGATCACAATCTAAAACTATGTTTAATACTTTTAAATAATTACCAGATGTTTCACCTTTTTTCCATAATCTCTTTTTCGTACGTGAATAAAATGTAACAAATTTTGTTTTTTGAGTACACTGTAATGCCAGTTCATTCATATATCCGTGCATGAGAACTTCTGAAGAAGAAAAGTTTTGTATAATACATGGAATTAAACCATTTACTTTATTCCAATTAATACTACTTAACTCATGATGATTTAACATTTTCTTATATTAATTCCTTTTAAAAATAAAAAATTTTTTAATTCTTGAATACTAAACATATTTTTATGAAATACTGATGCAGCCAATGCTCCATCAACATTGGTATTTTTAAATACATTATAAAAATCTTTCATAATACCTGCTCCACCAGAAGCAATTAATGGAACATGACAAACTTTTTTCATAATTTTTAATTGTTTTAAATCATAACCACAACACACACCATCTTGATTCATCATATTTAATACAATTTCCCCAGCACCTTTTTTTTGAACTTCTTTTATCCAATCTACAGTACGCCACATGGTTTTTTTTGTCATTTCTTGACAACCAGTATATTGATAAACAAAATAATCGTTAGAATCCTTATCGAACCAAGAATCAATTCCAACTACCACACATTGTGAACCAAAACGATCAGAAATACGAGTAATTAAATTAGGATCACTCAATGCAGGAGAATTAATTGAAATTTTATCTGCACCAGAAGACAAAATATTTTTTACATCAGTAATATTTTTAATACCACCTGCTACACAAAAAGGAATATCGATTACTTGTGCAATTTTATGTATCCATTTTCTGTCAACTAATTCATGATTTGCAGAAGCATGAATATCATAAAAAACTAACTCATCTGCACCATCTGAAACATACTTTTTAGAAAGAGATATTATGTCCCCAATAATCACATGATTACGAAACTGTATTCCCTTTACTACGCATCCGTTTCTCACATCGAGGCAAGGAATGATCCTTTTTGCCAACATTGTACTGCCTCCAAAATAGTAAATTTTTTCTCTAATAAACTTTTTCCAATAATAATGTCTCTGACACCAATTTTTTTTAATTTCTCAATATCACTCAACTGACAAATTCCACCAGAAGATTGAAAATGAATACTTGGAAATTGTGCTACCAAATCTTGATATAAATCTAAATTTGGTCCCATTAAAGTACCATCTCGAGATATGTCTGTACAAAGAACATGTTTAATATTTACAGAAGATAAATCATATAAAACATCTTCTAATTGAATATTAGTTTTAGTTTCCCAACCATGGATACAAACATTTTTTATATTTTTTTCAGTTATTCGAATATCTAGTGCTGCTACAATATAATCATTACCATAATATTGAATCCAATTTTTTACTTTTTTAATATTGTTAATAACAGCTGATCCAATAACAATTCGTTTAGCTCCAATAGATAAAAAATATTCTATTTCCTTTTCTGTACAAATTCCACCAGCAATTTGTATAAAATTTTTAAAAGTATTAATAATTTTATAAAAAATTTTACTTCTTTTTTTTTCAGAACTTCTAGCAGAATCAAGATCTACTATATGTATAACTTTTGAACCATAAAAAATATATTTACTTAATATATTGTATATATCATCATGATAATATTTTACTAAACCATAATCACCTTGATATAATCGTACAATTTTATTATTTATTATATCTATTGATGGAATAATCATAAATTTACATCTCTAAAAAATTTAATAGTAATTTTTCACCAATACACCCAGATTTTTCTGGATGAAATTGAACTCCAAAAAAGTTATCCTTTTGAACAGAAGAACTAAAATATATATTATACAAAGTTTTAGAAATTGTATATTTATTCAAAGAAAAAGCATAACTATGAATGAAATAAAACCATGATCCTGAAGAAATATTTTTAAATAAAGGATTATAATTATCAAAAAATATTTGATTCCATCCAGTATGTGGCAATGGTAAATCATTTGTATTTAACAATGATACGCATGAATCTAAGATTCCTAACATATTTATTCCATTAGATTCTTCGCTAAAAGAAGATAATAATTGCATACCAAGACAAATTCCTAATGTAGGACATTTAATATTTTTAATAACATCAATTAATTTTTTACTGGATAATATTTTCATAATTTCTGATGCACTACCAACTCCAGGTAAAAATAATTTCTTAGCTTTTAAAATAATTTTAGTATCATTTGTAATAATAGGATTATAACCTAATTTTTCAATAGATAATTTCACAGATAATAAATTAGAACACTTAGTATCTAAAATTACTATACTCATTATAATATTCCTTTTGAAGTAGGAAGAACATTACCAGAAACTTGTATTGCAGCTCTTAAAGATCTACCAAAAGATTTAAAAATACCTTCAATTTTATGATGATCATTTTTACCAAAAACGACTATATGAACTGTAGTTTTCATACTATTTGACAATGATTGAAAAAAATGTTCTACCATATCAGTACTGAAATCACCAACAAATTGATTACTAAAATTACCAATAAACTTTAAATAACCGCGACCAGATAAATCCAATATACAATGTGAACAACTTTCATCCATTGGAACATGAAAACCAAAACGATGAATACCTATTTTATCACCTAAACATTTTAAAATAGCATTACCCAAAACAATTCCAGTATCTTCAATCACATGATGGTCATCAACAAACAAATCACCAACAACATTGATATTCATTAATATATTTGAATGAATAGAAATTTGTTCTAACATATGATCAAAAAAACCAATACCAGTATTGATTTTACTTTTCCCTTTTTTTTCTAACCAAATTTCTATTGTAATTTTTGTTTCATTAGTATTGCGAACAATTTTAAAATATCTTTGTTTTTTAGAAATAATATCATAAATATCATTCCAGTTTTTATCTTCTCGATGATATAAAATACCTTGAATTCCCATTTTTTCTGATAATTCAATATCTGTAATACGATCACCAATAACATAACTATTATTAACATCTAAATTTTTATTCATTAACCAAGGTTTTACTAACTCAATATTTGGTTTTCTACAATTACAATCATCTTCTGGAAAATGAGGACAAATTAAAATGTAATCAAAAAATATCCCTTGTGAAGAAAATACATCCACCATACACTTATGAGGTACAATAAAACTATTATAAGAAAACTGATCAGTATATAAACCATCTTGATTACTCACTAAAACAAATTTAAAATTCAATTGACTTAGTTTATATAAAGTATGAATAACAAATGGTTCGAAGATTAATTTTTCAATTTTATCTATCTGAAAATTATCCTTTGGCTCATCAATTAAAGTACCATCACGATCAATAAATAATATTTTTTCTTGCACAATAATTTCCTTAAATCATAATAATCAACATGATGATATACTTCTTAAAGCATTTATAAGGTATACACATTCTTCATAAGAACCAATAGATATCCTAATACAATTTAATAATCCTTTTATATGACTTTGGTCTCTTAATACAATACCTTGATCTAATAATTTACGAAATACATAATCTGAAGATTTAAATTGAACTAATATATAATTCGTACTACTAGGATATACGTATTCAACAAAACTAATTTTATTAATTTCTTTTATTAACCAAGATTTATTATTATTTAATAATTTAACTTGACTTTGCATACGTAATATTCCTTTTTTATTTAATGCTTTATTAGCAATATATATAGAAGGAACGGGTAATGGATACGGTGTAATCACTTTTTTTAATAATTTAATGATTTTAACATTTGCAACAGCAAAACCACATCTAATTCCAGCTAAACCAAATGCTTTAGATAAAGTTCTCAAAATTACTAAATTATGATATTGTTTTAATAGATATATTAAATTATCATTAATACAAAATTCAATATACGCTTCATCAATCACCACAATAGTAGTACGAGAAGTATATTCTAATATATCAATAATATCTAATACATCTATTATATGACCAGTTGGATTATTTGGTCGACAAATGTATATTAATTTTGAATTTAAAGAAAATAATTTAATTTTTTTCACATTCAAAGAACAATTTTTAAACATTGGAATAAAAATATTATGAATTCCATATATTTCAGATATTTTAGAATACATTGCATAAGTAGGAGGACAAATAATAATATAATCTTTCTTATATCTACAAAAAACCCTTATCAATAATTCAATAGCTTCATCAGAACCGCGACTTACTAAAATATTTTCTATACTAGTATTAGAATAAATAGAATATTTTTCAATTAATTTTTTTGGTTGAAATTCAGGATAACGATTATATTTCAAATTTTTTATATTAAAAATAAATTCATAAGGAGACTCATTTGCATTTAACCAAACATGACCCTGATCCCCAATCATACGAGCAGATTGATAACCTTTTAAATGAATAATATCCTGACGAGATAATTTATAAATACTATTTTCCATATTTTGACCTAATATCATTAATACGAACTGTAACTGCATTACTGTGAGCATCCATCTTTTCAGATAAAGATAACAATTTAACAGTATCAGCAATATTTCTTAAACCAAATGGAGTCAATTCCTGAACAGTAATTCTTTTTTGAAAATCTAATACACTTAATCCTGAAAAAGATACAGAACTACCATGGGTGGGTAAAACATGATTAGTACCGGATGCATAATCACCAACAGATTCCGGGGACCAATTTCCTAAAAATATAGAACCAGCATTAGTAATATATTTTAAAACCCTATCTGGATATTTACTTTGAATTATTAAATGTTCTGGAGCATAAAGATTAGAAATTATAACACAATCTGAAAAATCTTTCACAAAAATAAAACGGCTATTTAGTAAAGATTTATGAATAATTTTTTTTCTTAATAAATTTGGTAACTGTTGATTAATATGAAATATTATTAATTCTAAAATTTTTTTTGTATTTGAAACAACAATAACTTGAGAATCTGTACCATGTTCCAATTGAGATAATACATCTGATGCAATAAATACAGGATTAGAACTTTCATCAGAAATAATTAATAATTCTGATGGACCAGCAATCATATCAATTGATATATTAGGTATTAATTGTAGTAATTGTTTTTTAGCTTCGGTAACATACATGTTTCCTGGTCCAAATATCTTATTTACCTTAGGAATCATTTTAGTACCAAAACCAAGAGCCGCAATAGCTTGAGCACCTCCAATTTCAAATACCTGATGAATACCACAAATTTTTGAAACATATAAAATTTCATTTGAAATAGGTGGTGAAGAACACAATACAATATTTTTACATTTTGCAATACAAGCAGGTATTGATAACATTAAAGCAGTAGATAATAAAGGAGCAGTTCCTCCAGGAACATATAATCCTACTGATTCTATTGGTAAAGATATCTGTCGACAATTTATACCGACTTGAGTATGAATATCAATCATTGGTAATTTTTGTTGTTGATGAAAAAACTCAATATTTTTTTTTGCTACTAAAATAGCATTTTTAATCTCAGAACTTAAAAAATATTCCGATTCATTAATCCTTGTTCTAGAAACATGAAAGCAATTCAATGAAATATTATCAAATTTTTCAGTATACTGAAATAAAGCATCGTCTCCAAATTTTTTAACATTCAATAAAATTGATTTTATCATACTTTCTAAGTTATTTTCATGTAACATTTTTGGTCTTAATAAAATATTATATTTTTGTAATTCACTTAACTTATCCCAATAAGTAATAACATCACATAACAACATATATTTATTCCATCATTTTTTCAATTGGTAGAACTAAAATCGAACTCGCACCTAATATTTTTAATTTTTCCATGGTTTCCCAAAATAAATTCTCACTACTTACCATATGAATCGCTACTTTGTCTGTTTCACCCGCTAGTTGTAATATTGTTGGATGTTCTGCACCATGCAATAAAGATATCACAGATTGTAATTTGGAATATGGTGCATGAAGCATGATATATTTTGATTCTCGTGCTTTAATTACCCCTTTAATACGAGTAATTAATTTATCCATCAGTATTTTTTTAATTTTAGAAATTCCTCCAACATGAGATACTAAACATGCTGTAGAAGAATAAATCGTTTCTACTTCCTTCAAACCGTTTGCTTCTAAAGTTGCACCAGTAGAAATTAGATCACAAATTGCATCAGATAAACCAGCACTGGGAGCAACTTCAACAGATCCATTTAATATAAAACAATTACATTGAATAAATTTTTCATCAAAATATCTTTTTAATAAATAAGGATAAGAGGTAGCAATTCTCATATTGCAAAAATCTTGAATCCTTACATATTCTTGATTTATTGGAATCGCCAAAGATAATCTACATATACCAAAATCTAAACGTTGAACAATAGTATAAATTTTATTTTTAGTAGTAATTTTACGTTTTAATGATTCTTCTTCTATTACATTTTCTCCAATAATTCCTAAGTCTACAACTTTATCCATCACTAATCCTGGAATATCGTCATCTCGTACGCGAACAACATCAATGGGCATATTTTCAGAAAATGAAATTAATTGTTGTTGTTTCAAATTAATTTTTATACCACATTTTTTTAATAATTGAATAGATTCTGTGCTTAAACGACCAGATTTTTGAATTGCAATACGTAACCGGTTTTTATTCAACATTAAAATGCCTTCGTCACATAATAAAAATATTTAATATATTGAATTTTTAATGAAATTAAAAACTATTTTAAATGATTTATAATAATATATTATAAAATAATTTTTAAAAATATTGTATATATGAATTATAATTTAAAATTATCGATGTAATTTTAATTATTATAACGATTCATAGTACGAAAATCCATTAAAACAAATAATGTAGTATTTTTACCAAACATTTTTGGTGATTGATAAAATGCAATCACGTCAGGATGATTAGATAACCAGATTGGAATTTGATTTTTTAATATATTTTTACCATGTCCATGTATAATTGCAAAACAAAAAATTTTTTTTTCACTACAAAATACTAAACATTTTCCTATTTCTTTTTTTACTTGATTAAGATTTAAACCATGGACATCTAACCACACATCTGGAATATATATATTATTTTTAAGTTTTTTTAATTCATTCATTAAACATTTTTCACGAACATATGAAACTGGATTTTTCATAATATTTTTTCCTGAACTAATATAATTAAAAAATTGACTCTGTACCTCTTGCTTACAAATATTACGTTTTTCATAACGTTTTTTATATAATTTATAAGATTGATTATGAAAAACTGTATCTTGTTTTATTCTTTTAATATCTTTGCATTCTTCATAAAAATATTTATAGTCATTACATACTATAGGTTTATTTCTTTTCATATATATTATCCAATAAAAATCATATTTATAATTACATTATTAATATCTATAATAAATATTTAAATATTTAATACAATACATTGATTGATAAATATTATCATTTTAATATTAATATTAATAATTTATTGTACATATTTTAATCAAATGTTCAATAAAAATACTTCTGTACACAAATTATATATTACAAAAATTTAAAATATATAATAATCAAAATAAAAATATATATGTTTATTTTAAAAACTATATAAGGAATATCATATGCCAGGAAATACAATTGGTAAAATTTTTCGAGTACATACATTCGGAGAATCACATGGAATAGCATTAGGATGCATCATAGATGGAATGCCTCCAGGAATAAAAATCTCTAAAAAATATTTACAACACGAACTTGACCGAAGAAAACCAGGAACCTCACAATACACAACACAAAGACGAGAATTAGATAAAATTAAAATTCTTTCCGGAATATATAATGGTACTACTACAGGAACAAGTATTGGTTTAACTATTAAAAATACTGATCAAAGATCACAAGATTACGATAATATCCAAAATACTTTTCGACCTGGTCATGCAGATTATACATATCATATGAAATATGGAATTCGAGATCCAAGAGGAGGAGGAAGATCTTCAGCACGAGAAACTGCAATGAGAGTAGCAGCAGGATCAATTGCAAAACAATACTTAAAAAACATATATAATATTAATATTAAAGGATACTTATCACAATTAGGTTCTATTAAATGTCAATTAAAATCATGGAACGAAGTAAATAATAACCCATTTTTTTGTCCTGATCCGGATCAATTACCAAAATTAGAAAAAAAAATAAAGTTTTTAAAAAAAAACGGAAATTCTATTGGAGCTAAAATTACCATTATATCTGAAAATATTCCTGTAGGTTTAGGAGAACCAGTTTTTGACAGACTAGATGCTGATTTAGCTCATTCCTTAATGAGCATTAACGCTGTAAAAGGAGTTGAAATTGGTGATGGATTTTCTGTAATAAAACAACTAGGAAGTGAAAATCGTGATGAAATGTTTGATAATCATTTTTTAAGCAACCATTCTGGAGGAATATTAGGAGGAATCAGTAATGGGCAACCCATAGTTGCCAAAATTGCATTAAAACCAACTTCTAGTATTAAAATACCAACTCAAACTATCACTACAACTGGAGAAAACACCAAAATTAAAATTCATGGAAGACATGATCCATGTGTAGGAATTCGAGCTGTACCTATAGCAGAAGCAATGTTTGCAATTACTATCATGGATCATATTTTAAGATTTCAAGCTCAATGCGGAAAAATAAACAACACATTATAACATAAAATTAATTATTTATTATTAATGAATGTATACTACTAAAATAATTAGTAGTATAAATCTTAAAAAATATAAAATAAATCCATATATAAAATATAAATTAAAATTATAAAAATAAAATCATTATAATTTTTTATTAATATCATATGATTAAAATATAAATATTATTTTCTTAATATTGTTTTAATAAAACAAAATCTGGAATATTATAAAAAATATGATAAAATAAATTATAAAATCATCACTATAATCCATATCTTTAGAAATACATTTCAATTATTTAAATTAATAATATTTTATATAAATCACCATCATATTCATCATATTAATATATTTAAAAACGATAATAAAAATTTTAATACAATATTAAAATATTTAATATATATCATCAAAAAAACAAAATTTTAATATTATTCAATTTTTTTATATAATTTTATCCAAAAAAATTGATTCTAATATTGAAAAATATAAAATCAATTTTTTATGGGAGAAAAAAATGCTAAAAGGAAGCATTGTTGCAATTATTACACCAATGAATGAAAAAGGACAAATTTGCCGAACAAGTTTAAAAAAAATAGTACAATATCATATAAAAAACCAAACTAATGCAATTGTTTCTGTTGGAACAACTGGAGAATCATCAACTTTAAATAAAAAAGAACATAAAGACGTAATTTTATCAACTATAGAATTTGCAGATGGTAAAATACCGGTGATAGCAGGAACAGGAGCTAATTCAACAATAGAAGCAATTACATTAACAAAAAATTTAGAAAATTCAGGAATTTATGCCTGTTTAAGTGTCGTGCCATATTATAATAAACCAACACAAAATGGATTATATCAGCACTTTAAAAAAATTTCAGAAAATACTGATATTCCACAAATATTATATAATGTACCCAGTAGAACTGGTTGTGACATGTTACCTAAAACAGTAATTAAACTCTCAAAATTAAAAAATATAATAGGTATTAAAGAAGCTACTGGTGATCTGAAACGTGTGTATCAAATTCAAAAACATACTAAAAAAAACTTTTTATTACTTAGTGGTGATGATAGTACAGCATTAGAATTTATGCACCTAGGAGGTAATGGTGTCATTTCAGTAACTGCAAACATAGCAGCAAAAAAAATGTATGAAATGTGTAAATATGCTTTAGAAAAAGATTTCAAAAAAGCAAAATTAATTAATAATGAACTAATGCCTTTACATAACATATTATTCATAGAACCAAATCCTATACCAATAAAATGGGCTGCATGGAAATTGGGTTTAATTAAAGAACATACTTTACGTTTACCATTAACCCCATTATCATATAATTCACAAATTTTATTAAAAACAATTTTAAATCAATCTAAAAAAATATTATAAATATTCATTAAAAATTATAAATAATCATACTTAAAATATAAACCATAAACAGAGTATCATTACGGTACTCTGAATATTATTATTTTAACATAATATATTTTTCATAACATCTTCATAAACTAAACTCAAAAATTTCAAATCACGAATTTTAATGCATTCATTCACCTGATGTATAGTTTTATTAATTGGACCAAACTCTAAAATTTCAGAAGAAATATTTTTAATGAAACGACCATCAGAAGTACCTCCAGAAGTGGATAATGTAGGATTTATGAATCCATATTTTTGTAATGAATTTTTTATAAAATTAACTAAAATTTTTGATGATGTTAAAAAAGGCATCCCGGATAATTTCCATTTAATAGAGTAATTCAAATTATATTTCTCTAACAAAAATAAAACCTGTTTTTTAATATCTTTAACTAAAATATCTGTACCAAAACGAAAATTAAACTTTAAAGATAACTGTTCTGGAGTAACATTATCACTATTTAATCCAGAATTTATATTAGAAATTTGCATACTAGTTGGTTTAAAAAAACTATTACCAATACTCCATTTTATCAACATTAATTCATTTAAAAAAGGAATAATTTGATGAATAGGATTTATAGAAAATTGAGGATAAGCAATATGACCTTGTTTACCATAAATAAATAAATGAGCATGTAATGATCCACGCCTACCAATTTTAATGGTATCACCAAAAATATTTTTACTAGTAGGTTCACCAATAATACAATAATTAATATGGAAATTAATGAATTTTAAATATTCTATAATTCGAATAGTCCCATTAACTGCATCTGATTCCTCATCAGAGGTAATTAAAAACGATAATTGTCCAGGATGATGAGGATATAAAGTAACAAATCTTTCAGCAGCCACAACCATTGCCGCCAAAGATCCTTTCATGTCTGAGGAACCTCTACCAAATAAGTATCCATTTTTAACATATGGAACAAATGGTTGTGACATATACCAATTATTTTTATCACCAGCTGGAACAACATCTGTATGTCCAGCAAATGATAATTTAATACCATCAATTCCATGATACGCCCATAGATTATTAGTATCATTATTTCTAAATAACATAACATTAAAACCAACATTAAGTAATCTGCTTGCAATAACATTTTGACAACCAAAATCTAATGGGCTAATAGATGGAATAGAAACCAACTGTTTTGCTAAATTTAAAACAGGACAAACCATATTATGGTACACTCTAAAATGTATATATAATACTACATGTAACAGATTTACATAAATATAATAAATAATATTAAGACATTAATAAACGTTTTGCATGAAAAATAATATTTTTTTCTGTAAAACCAAATTTTTTAAACAAAATATCTGCAGGTGCTGATTCTCCAAAAACATCAATACCAATAATATAACCATCACATCCGGTATATTTATACCAAAAATCAGATTTTCCAGCTTCAATAACTATCCTTTTCTTAACTTCAGTTGGTAATACTGATAATTTATATTCCTGATCTTGAGTTTCAAAAATATCAACAGATGGCATTGATACTATTCGTACTCCATATCCCAATTTATGAAGATTTTTTGCAGCTTCATATGATAAATGTACTTCAGATCCAGTAGAGATAAAAATTATATCAATCGTATCTCCAAAATCATGTAAAATATATCCACCACGTGTAATATTATTTAATTGTACTTCATTATATTTAATAGTATTTAAATTATGACGTGATAATATTAACGCTGTTGGTCCATGATAACGTTCTATTGCAAATTTCCAAGCAATAATTGTTTCAACCGTATTACTTGGTCTCCAAACACTCATATAGGGTATAGATCGTAAACTAGATAATTGTTCTATAGGTTGATGTGTTGGACCATCTTCTCCTAAACCAATAGAATCATGCGTATATAACATGATATGTCGAGTTTTCATTAATGAAGCCATACGAATTGCATTTCTTGCATAATCTGAAAAAACTAAAAAAGTAGCCGTATATGGAATAAAACCACCATGTTGTGCTATTCCATTTGCAATAGCAGTCATACCAAACTCACGAACACCATAATGAATATAATTCGAAGAGGTATTTTCATGAAATGGCACTGATCCAGACCACATAGTTAGGTTACTTGGTGATAGATCTGCTGAACCTCCTAATAATTCTGGTAAAATTTTACCAAAGTATTCAATTACATTCTGTGAAGATTGTCTAGTCGCAAAATTTAAATTTTTATTATTCATATCATTAATAAAAATAAATATTTTCTTTAACCAGTCTTTTGGTAATAAACCAGACATGCGACGTGTATATTCTTTTGATAAATCTGGATAATCTTTTTTATACCGAAAAAATAATTCTTGCCATTCTTTTTCTAATTTTTCACCAGAACATTTCGCATCCCATTTTTCATAAACACTATCAGGAATATAAAATGGAGGATGTTTCCAATTTAATTGCTGTCTTGTCAATTTTACTTCTTGATTTCCTAATGGTGAACCATGAACTTCAGAATTGCCTGATTTATTGGGTGAACCAAAACCAATAATGGTATTAAAAATAATAATTGATGGTTGATCATGAACATTTTTTGCACATTCTAACGCTTCAAAAATAGAATTACAATCATGTCCATCAACATTTTCAATTACATGCCAATGATATGATTTAAATCTTTCAGAAACATTTTCATTAAACCAATTTTTAATGTTACCATCAATAGATATATTATTACTATCGTATAATATAATTAATTTACCTAATTTCCAAGTACCAGCTAAAGAACAAACTTCATGAGAAATACCCTCCATCAAACATCCATCACCAACAAAAACCCAGGTATAATGATCCACAATGTTATATTGATGACGATTAAAATATGATGAAAGTATTTTTTCTGCAAGAGCCATACCAACCCCTGACGCCAATCCTTGACCTAAGGGACCAGTAGTAATTTCAATTCCTGGTGTACAATCTGTTTCCGGATGACCAGGTGTTTTAGAATGCAATGTTCTAAATTTTTGTAAATCTTCTATTGATACATCATATCCTGTAAGATGTAGTATACTATACAGTAACATCGAAGCATGACCATTGGAAAGAATAAAACGATCACGATTATCCCAGTAAGGATTTTTAGGATTATGTTTTAAAAAGCTACGCCATAAAACTTCAGCAATATCTGCCATCCCCATTGGAGCACCAGGATGCCCAGAATTAGATCTTTGAATTGCATCAATACTTAACACTCGAATCGCATTAGCGAGTTCTTTTCTTGAACACATATCGTATGCCTAATCATAAAATAAAAAGTAAAATTTAAAATTTTGAATTCAATATTATTTCTAATTTCTCTTGATCTCTACTAAATTGACGTATTCCATCTGATAGTTTTTCTACAGCCATTTGATTTTCATTATGTTCCCAAAGAAATTCTGACTCATTTAATGATGTAGGTTTAGGTAAAATACTATCTGAAAAAAATAAATTTCTAGATACTAAACTAGAATTATTTTTTAATTGTTCTAAAAGATTTGGAGAAATTGTTAAACGATCACAACCAGAAAGTTCTAAAATTTGTTCAATATTACGAAAACTAGCACCCATAATGATCGTACTATAGTTATATTTTTTATAATATTTATATATTTTTTTTACAGAAAGTACCCCTGGATCATTTTTAGCATCATAATTATGTATTAAATTTTTATCATGATACCAATCATAAATCCTTCCAACAAATGGAGATACTAAAAATACATTCGCTTCTGCGCATGCTTTTGATTGAGCAAAGGAAAATAACAGTGTTAAATTACATTTAATATTATATTTTTGTAATTCTCGAGCAGCTTGAATACATTGCCATGTTGCAGCTAATTTAATTAATATTCTTGATCGTTCTATTCCTAATTCTTCATACAACTTGACAATATTTTGTGCTTTTAAAATACATAAATCTGTATTAAAAGATAGTCTAGCATCCACTTCACTAGAAATATAACCAGGAATATATTTCAATATTTCCATACCAATATTGACTAGAATTCTATCACTAGCATGAATAACTTGTTGTTTCCTGATACTACTTTTTTTTTTACCATACTGTATAGCTTCCGAAACTAAATCTTGATACTCTGGGATATTTATAGTATTTAAAATTAAAGAAGGATTCGTTGTAGCATCCATTGGTTGATATTTTCGAATTTGATTCACATCACCAGTATCAGCAACAATCGTTGTAAATTGTTTTAATCCAGATAATTGGTTCATTATTTTCCTTAAATATTATTAATACAAATATTACAAAAATAAAAACATCAACTATAATACAACTTTTTTTAAATTATTTTATATTTAAATATTACAATATTTTTTTATAATAATTGAAACATTAGAACCCCCAAAACCACAACTATTAGACATTGCAACAGAAAACACTAATTCCTTAATATCATTCTTAACAATGTTCATATTTCTTGCAAAAGGATCTAAAGTATCAATATTAATACTAGGAGCAATAAAATTATTATTTAACATTAAAATTGTATAAATAACTTCTTGAACTCCAGAAGCACCTAAAGCATGACCAGTAATGGATTTTGTAGATGAAATATAAGGAATATGATTTTTAAAAACATTATGAATAGATTCTAATTCTATCACATCACCAATTTTTGTCGATGTTCCATGAGTATTTATATATTCAATACACAAAAAACGTGATTTTTTAATTGCAATACTCATTGCTCTCTGCAAACCAAAACCAGACGGTTTTATCATATTCATACCATCTGAAGCCATACCACAACTAACAATCTCAGCATAAATTTTTGCTTTTCTATTTAATGCATGTTGTAATTCTTCTAAAACTATTATACCAGATCCTCCAGAAATAACAAACCCATCACGATATAAATCATATGCTCTAGAAGATTTTTGAGGAATATGATTATATTTTACGGATAATAATTTCATAATATCAAATTGATATGATAAAATACAGTTTAATTCTTCAGATCCTCCAGCAAAAATAATATCCTGTTTACCACATTGAATTAATTCTACAGCATTATGTATACAACTAGATGAAGTTGCACAAGCAGTACTCATGGAATAACTAATACCAAAAATCTTATAAAACGTTGATAAGCATGAAGAAACATTAGAAAACATATTTTTAATTAATAAATTTGGATTAATTTTCATTTTATAATAATCATTAATATCGCTATAAAAAGAATTACAACCAACACCTACAATAATACCAACACGATGATTTTTTTGATATGTTTTTTTTTTTAAATCAGAATCTTGAATCGCATCCTTCATAGCAACGTATGAGTAAAATGAAGAAATATTCATAAATTTTAATAAGGATCGATCAACATGGTCATCACATTCAATATGACCACAAACCTGACTTTTCATTCCAAAATTTTTCATACTTGGAGAAAATACAATACCAGATTTTAATGTTTTTAAGGATAACAAAACATTTTCTAAAGTATTACCCAAACTAGAAATAATTCCTATACCAGTAATAACGACACGTTTCACAAATTTTTTTCCTAAAAATATAATATTAAAAAATATAAAAATATATTTCAAATTGAAAATTTTTAATTTTAATATTATTAATAATTATAATAATAAATATTTATTATCATTTAAAAATGAATTAATATGTATAATAATAATAAAAATGAATAATGGAATATTATATATAGTACCAACTCCTATTGGAAATATGAATGATATTAGTTATCGAGCAATACATACACTAACAATAGTGGAATTAATAGTATCAGAAAATATAAAACACACTAATAATTTACTCAAAAGATTTAATATTTATAAAAAAAATATTTCTTTAAATAAACATAATGAAGAAAAAAAAACCAAAGAAATATTAATTTTATTAAAAAAAATGAAAATCGCTTTAGTATCTGATTCTGGAACACCAACCATTAACGATCCTGGTTATCAATTAATTAAATCATGTCATCAAAATAATATTAAAATTATTCCATTACCTGGACCATGTGCTATCATTACCGCATTAAGTGCTTCGGGAATACCGAGTCATGAATTTTATTATAAAGGTTTTTTTCCTAAAAAAACTTCTAAACGAATAAAAATATTAAACGATATTTACAAAAAAAATATTACATTTATTTTTTATGAATCATGTCATAGAATCTTACAAAGTATCAAAGATATAGTAAAAGTACTGGGTGAAGATCGAAATATTACATTAGCAAAAGAAATGACAAAAAAATGGGAAAAAATTAAATACGATAAATCTAAAAATATACTATCATGGTTGTTAGAAAAACCATCTCGAAAAAAAGGAGAATTAGTAATAATTATTGAAGGAATTAAAAAAAAAAAACCAAAAATATCTCTTAAAATACATAATACATTATCTTTATTGATAAAGCACACGTCAATAAACACAGCAATAAAAATCACTAAAAAAATTTATAAAATTCAAAAAAACGAATTATATAAGCATGTTATAAATAATTTTCAACATGACAAAAAATAAAATATCGATTATAATAATTATATGAGTTGACCAGACAGTCGCTGATTAATGAAAATTAATAAGAGGAAAGTCCGGGCTCCAAAGAGCAAGAGTGCCAGATAACATCTGGGCAGAATTAATTTCTGACGACTAGTGCAACAGAAAATATACCGCTAAATATGATTTTTAGAACTATTCAAAAATCTATAGCAAGGTTGAAAAGGCGTGTTAAGAGCACACCGCATACTTAGTAATAAGTATTGGCAATGTAAACTTCCACTCGGAGCAAGGTTAAAATGAATAAATAATACTGCTCGTATAAAAATTCAGGTAAACCGCTTGAACTAATAAGTGATTATTAGTCTAGATAAATGACTGTCAAAAACAGAACCCGGCTTATCGGTCAACTTAAAAATTTTTTCTCATGAAAAATGGTATTAAAATAAATCCATTATAAAAATAAAATATGTATCATAAATTTAAATTTTATAAAAAATTCATAGTATCGAAAAAATCAATATAAAAATAAAATAAAAGTAATTAAAAAATTATAACCTATAAAATATAATTATGAATTTTAAATACATTATATTTCTAAAAAATATAAATCAATACGTATAAAATTAACGTTCATAAATTTTATTCTTTAATAAATATAATAATTATTATCAATGTTAAAAATTTTTATGACTCAAAAAAATAAAATCATAATAATATTATATTTTAAAAATAATTAAAAATCTTAAAATTAGTATTTTTATTTCAAGATCTCAAAATTATAAAAATTGAATCATAAAATATGTATTCATGTATTTAATTACAAATAAATTTGCAAATAATATTATCCATTGAATTTAAAAGTTATTATAAAATTAATATTAATGAAAATAAATATTAAATTGGCTATGGATACAATATAAAAAAACAATAATATTTTATTAAAAATATTTATAAAAAATTATTTATTATAAAAATAATAAATAACAAGTATTATCATATTAAAATTATAAAATTAAAATATGATAATCAGTAATTAAATCATCAACAATATAAATTATCATTTGATCAATTGAAATATCATTATGATATATAACATAATAATTGATATTTGTATAATTAATACTTATAGTATTAATATCATGAATATAACATCATAAACATAATATGAGTGTAAAAAACATAAAACCAGGTATAAACATCCCAAATGATATATATGTAATCATTGAAATTCCATATCACTCACATCCTATAAAATATGAAACCGATAAAAAAACAAATGCTCTTTTTGTTGATCGTTTTATTCCAACTTCAATGTTATATCCATGCAATTATGGTTATATTAATCAAACTCTATCAGAAGATGGAGATCCACTTGATGTATTAATTCCAATTTCATACAAATTACATTACCACTCTATTATACAATGTAAACCAATTGGAATATTAAAAATGATAGATGAGTCAGGAGAAGATTCAAAGATCATCGCTTTTCCACACCATAACATTTGTAATGAATATAAAAACATTAATGATATATCAGATATTTCTGAAACATTAAAACAAAAAATCATACACTTTTTCCAACATTATAAAGATTTAGAAAAAAATAAATGGGTAAAAATTCTTGAATTAGAGGGATCAGAAAGCGCAAAAAAAAATATTATGAAATCTTATCAAAAATTCAAAAACAAATATCACATATGAAACCATATTAAATAAATATTTATCATATATATATATATTTAATATTCAAATATCATATAAAACAACTATATCGAGATTATAATGTCTAAATTATGTTATATTACAAAAAAAAAACCAATATTTGGAAATAATCGATCACATTCTCTCAATGCAACCAAAAGAAAATTTTTACCAAACATACAATATAAAAAAATCTGGGTATCTGAAAAAAAAAGATTCATTAAAGTTAAAATATCCACTAAAGGTATAAAAACAATTGATAAATTTGGAACAAAAAAATTTTTTAAATAAACTATTCTTAAATATGGAAAATAAAAATGGCAAAAAATTCTAGAGAAAAAATTAAAATGTTATCATCTGCAAAAACTAAACACTATTATACAACTACTAAAAATAAAAGATCAAATCAAGAAAAACTTTCATTAAAAAAATATGATCCCATTATTAGAAAACATGTATTATATCATGAAAAAAAAATAAAGTAGAAAATCATTAAAAAACATATCAAATATACTATATTAATTATATATTATTCTATATAATGAACATAATTTTGAAAAATAAAAAATATAGTATATTTATTTATATATAACATAAATCCTAAAAAAATAAATTTTGTAATAAATCTTTTAATAAATATCTTATGGATAAAATAAATACTGCATGTGATGTAAAAAAAAATAATAACATGGATAAAACAAATAAAGAAAAACCAAATGAAAATATAGACATCTGTTTAAAAAAACAATTCAAAACCCCTATTAATATATTTAATATTAATAATATAATTATTAAAGGTAAAGATAGCATAATTCCATTTAAAAAAACTGAAGTTATATTTTTAATAAAGAACGTAAAAATATTAAAATTAAATATTGTACTATTAATAGGAAAAACATAAAAACTTTCTACAAAAAAATTAATTATCCAGATATGACCATCAAAAAATAAAAACATTAATATCAAATAAGTATATAAAAATTTTGATATTAATGAAATATCCATATAAGCGGTAACGTCGAAATTATTAATAAAAGATAAACCAACTTGTAAACCTATAATTTCTCCAGAAACAATAACAAAGAAAAATAATAAATGAACTAAACTACCAAAAATCACTCCAAAAACAATCTGTTGCATAATAATTAAAATACTTTCAAAAAATAATAAATTAGAATGAACATGAGGAACATAAGGTATAATAAAAATACTGATCATTATCGATAAAATACACTTTATTTTTTTATGTACAAACGAATGACCAAAAATTGGAACAAAAAGTATCATTGATAATATACGAATACTAATAAAAATAAAATTATTAATAAATATTAATCCACCTGAATGCAATATGCTCAACATAAATCAATATCTATCCATGATATTAGAAAAAATAGATTTTATGTATTCCAATATCAAATTTAACATCCATGAACCAAAACAAATAAATATTAATATTATTGATATTAATTTTGGAATAAAAGATAAAGTTTGTTCATTAATTTGTAAAGCAGATTGAATAATATTAATGCAAAAACCAACAAACAACACGCATAATAATATTGGTCCTAATACAAATAACATTACTTTTACAGATGAATAAAACATTGCCTCTATAAAATTATAATGCATCACTATCCCTCAATATAAAAGTTTATATTATCTTAATAAAAACTTTTTACTAAAGATGAAAATAATAACTGCCAACCATCTACCAAAACAAATAGTATCAATTTTATTGGTAACGAAATACTAGATGGTGATACCATTAACATACCTAAAGACATTAATATGCTAGCAACTATAATATCTATAATTAAAAAAGGTAAAAATATAGTAAATCCAATTCTAAATGCAGTTTTAAGCTCACTTGTAATAAATGACGGTAATAATACCTTCATAGAAACCACATCTGTTGTACTAACATATCTAGTATGTGCTAATTTTGAAAACATAGAAATATCAGAATAATATGTTTGATGTCTCATAAAATCATAGATAGGCTTTATACCATTTACTAACGCTGTATCAAATTTAATATTATTATCGCATAAAGGTAAATATGATTCCTCATATATTCTATGAATAGTAGGATTCATAATAAAAAATGTTAATAGTAATGACATACTAATTAAAATTTGATTTGGAGGTAATGATGGAATACCCAAAGCATTTCTTAATAAACTTAAAACAATAATAATACGAGTAAAACTTGTAGCAACTAAAATAAATGTGGATAAAAAAGTAAGACATGCTAACAATAATGATATTTGTAATGGAAAAGACCAATTTTTTATATTATTCATTAAAATATGATTTGTTAATCCTGAATATTCTAGTCCATATGCATTAACACTAAAAAATAAAAAAAATAAAAAAAAAATAAACCTAAAAAAAAATTTATATAAAGAAAAATTGTCAAATAAAAAAAAGATCATGTGATTATACCATCGAAATTTTATCTTTAAATTTTTAGATAAAGAAGAGATACGTAATATTGTCATCGAATGAGGAGTAACACCTAGTATTAATTGGCGATCTAATATATTTACAATGAAAATTTTATTATTGTTATCCAAAAAAACTCTAGAAATAATTTTAATCTTTGACGTTTTATTTAACATACTTATATAAAAAATCGATTTAAGTAATACTATACATAAAAATATTAATACAAATACCTTAATATAAACATAACTATCTTTTGAAAAAAATAAAAAAAACTTTTGCATTATCATGAATTTATATTTTGAAAAATTTTAATAATTCGAACTCCATATTTATCATTTAAATATACAAACTCACCTTTAGCAATTAAAATATTGTTCACAACAATATTTACTTGTATATGATTTAAAATATCTAAATATATTACAGAACCTGTTTTAATTTTTATAAGATCTTGAATTTTCATCTCAAAATTACCAATCATCATTTCAACATCTAACTTAACATTAGATAAAATACTATTTTTTAATTTTTCTATATCAAAAGAAAAAAATGATCGATCCTCTAAACAAATGTTATTAATTTCAGAATTGACTGTTGATGATTTTAATAAATTTATATTACTATGATTAGTATCATCTGTTTCATTAACAGAAACAATTGTTTTATTATGGTTATCCGAAATATTCAGAAAATTCTCCTTAACATATATCATTGATCTATACTCATCAGAATAATATTTACCACGTAAAATTGGAATACTATCTTTTGTCTGAACAATTAACATATTTGGTTTTTTTATATTTACAATATCATATAATTTTAAATTTAAAATTTTTTTTAAAAAAATAGTATTTTTTTCTAATTTTACTAATAATTTTAATTTAATATTATGAATATGTTTTAATAAAATTTTTTGTGTTTTAAAAACAACGCTGTTTGATTTAACACATGAAACACTATGAAATTTTTTTTCAAAAACCTTAAGATATTCAATAGAAAAAATTATCATGCATGATAATTCTAAAAATTCAGATTTAAAAATATGATTAATTGTAAAAAATATATTATTTAAAAATACATCCAATGTACTAAAATCTATCTTTTTTTTAAAAATTTTATATTTTTTATCAAAACAAAAAATATTATTAAAAAGATGATTATATAATTGTATTAATCCTATAATAATTTCATTAATAATATATTTCTTAGAAGAAACAAATAAATGGTCTGGGTTATCATTGAATTTAACTATATTTTTACCAAAAATAAGTTCAACAAAAGTATTAATATGAATATGTGATAAAAAAACAAATATACTATCTTTAGAATCAATCGTTTCAATCTGAATGATATAGTATTTTAAAAAAGTATCATTAATACTTAAGATATCAAAATTATTATATTCAATATTCATATTGAATTTTATTTTAGTTAATTGGAATAACTTCTTTCTTAAAGAAGAACAGGTTTCATTTTGTATTTTAAAAAAATTTTTTGTATATTTAAAACCTTTTTGGATACAATATTCGTTAAAAAAAAATTTTTTTTTATTACATTTAATGATCATAATATTACCATTACATAAAATGTATCATAAAAATACAATCATTATTTTAATACAATACATTATTAAAATAAATATCCATAATATTTTAATAAAATATATGATATTATATTTTATAATTATTTAAATATCTCATAATAAAAATCATAGAAAAAATCTTTTCTTAATATTTGATACTGTAAAATTTCATCATATCTATTTTGATTAACCATTTGATATTTTTTATAATTTATTTTTATTAATTTATCATATAAAATTTTCCAAATCTTATTTTTTTTTTTATATATTTTATATAAAATTTTTTGATTATGAATTTTTTTTTTATAATTTAAAATTTTTTTTTTTTTTTAGATATTTTAAATTCCAAATATAAAATAGATTCATAAAATTTATTTAATTGTATCATCCGAATACCAGTATCACATTCTTCAGTAATTTTATTATTAAAATTTACATAAGATTTAAGTAATAAATTTAAACTATCGCATTCCATATTATACTTTTTATTCAAATCACTAATATGTAATACGGTACTACTTAATTTTATTTTGCTTATTTTTTTCAAAATATAAATATTTTTTTTTAACATCATTATTAAATAAATTAAGAGTAAATAATTAATATACTATATAATTTTATTTAAATCATCAACAGATTTATGGTATGAAATATAATCAGAAATATCTTGTTTTAAAAAGTTTTTTATTAATTCCCATTTTTTTATTGATTCATCTAAAATTACATTGCTACCATTAATATAAGCTCCAACATTAATCAAATCTTGACATTTATGATATTCTGAAACCAATTTTTTTAAATATTTAGATTTTTCATAATGATTTTTTTGAACAATATTTACCATCACTCTGCTTAATGATTCTGAAATATCAATAGCAGGATAATGACCAGAATCGGCATAAAATTTTGATAATATAATGTGACCATCTAGTATAGATTTAGAAATTTCCAAAATAACATCATTATCTTCATTTTCTATTAAAACAGTATACAATGCAGTAATTGAACCACAATTATTATCATTATTACCAGATCTTTCTATAAAATGAGGTAATTTTGAAAAGATAGAAGATGGATAACCTTGACGTAATGGAATTTCACCCATAGATAAAGATATTTCACGTTCCGACATAGCATAACGTGTTAATGAATCAATAATTAATAAAACATTCTGGTTTTCATCTCTAAAATATTCTGCAATACGCATCGCATACATTGCACCTTGTATTTTTAATATTGGTGAAGAATTTGATGGTACAATGATCAAAACAGAACGATTTAATCCTTTTTTACCTAATGAATTTTGAATAAATTCTTGAACTTCTCGATTTCGTTCTCCAATTAAACCAATAACTGTTACATCTGCTTCTGAATGTTTAGACATCATACCAATCAAAACACTTTTACCAAGACCGGATTGGGAAAATAATCCAACTTTTTGACCTTGACCTAAAGTTAACAAAGCATTAATAGATCTGATACCAGTATCAAATATTTTATTCACAGGTGATCGATTCAAAGGATGAATAATTCGATTACTTAATGTATTTATAAAACTAACATTTAGTAATGGTTTATGATCAATAGGATAACCTCGTCCATCTAGTATACGACCTAATAAAGATCTCCCTATTGGCCATTTATGAAAATAATATTTTTTATAATTTTTAGGGAAAACACGAGCACCAGGAAAAATATCATCATATTGTAATTGGAATAAAGTCAAAAATACATATTTTCCAGAAAAACCAATAACAATAGCTTCTACATAAAAAAATTTTTCCGAACTTCCACATTCAATCATACAAATTGAATTTATTGGAATACTCAAACCAACTACATGTATAGAAATTCCAACTAATCTAAAAACATAACCATATCTCATAATGGTTTTAATGTTATCAATATTTTTTTCTAATGATTCTAATTTTTTTTTCCAGTTATTGAATCTGATGTTCATTATCACAGTCCTTTTGGAACATTAATTGTAATAATGCCTTCCATTTTGAATGCAGTGTAGTATCTAATATACCTCTTCCAAACTCGATAACACATTCTCCTTGTCGAACATATTTACGATACTTAATGATATAATTATATGATAATAATAATTTTTTAAAATACTTTTCAACAATAATTTTATCTTTTATATTAATTTTTAAAATAATATCCTTAGATAAAATTTCTTCTTGAATCAATTTTCGAACACTAATTAATATATTTTGTTTATTAAAATGTATTGTTTTCATAAATAATTTTGAAACTACTTTAAAAATTATATTCACTAACTTATTTGATATTGCATCATCCATATTTTTTAAAGAAAAATCAAAATTTTTTAATAAAATATTCATTTTATTTACAATTATTATTTTTTTTTTTTTTAATTGTATGTCCTGATCTTTAATATATGTTTTGTATCCTATTTTAAAACCTTTCTTAACTCCAATTTTAAAATATTTTTCAAATAATAACTGATAACTATTATTTTCTTTTATTTTATCATAATAATATGGTTTATATTTCTTTTTTATCAGAGGTGGAAACCATAATTTCCAAATATCATTTTTAATATTTTTAGACATTTTATGAATCTACATTAATCATAGAAATTTTTTTTTTTTTTAATAATTTTCTGATTTTCGTAACAATAATATTTTGAGAATTAAAAATTACATCATTAGAAATGTATCGATCTTTATCAAATTCTAATTGTTTCATCATGTCTTCTAAATACGATACATTTTTAAAAAACTTCCTCTTAACAGTATCATCTGCTTTATATAAAGCAATCATTAAATGATTTCGATCAATATTTTTTACAATTGTAAGAATACTAATATCAGTTAAATATATAACATTTTGAAAAGAAAATATTTTATATAATATTTTATATCTAATATTTTTATTATATCGATAAATTTTATCAACAGTATTCATATTACGATTTTTATCAAGATAATTAATGATATTCAATACTCTTTTAGTATTAATATTTTGATAATATGATTCATATTGATTTAATAGTAATAAATCGATAATTTTAATAAAATCATTAATTCTTGATGGTTTTAAACCGGAAAAATTTGAAATTAAACAAATTATTTCAGACTGATTTTCATTACTGAAATAAGAAATAATTTCTGCAGTATGATGATGATCTAAAAAAAACAATATTGTTGAAATAATATTCAAATTTTCATTTTTTAATAAACGATAAATTAACTTACTAGAAATATCATTTAATTGATGTATTTTTTCAAAAAATAATTTTTTTTTAATGAAATTTTCTAAATATAATTTTTCATTACTTTTTTGATAAACATTTGAAATTAAATTTTTTATATAATTTTTGCTATCTAAATTAATATCATTAACATTTTTATGATATAGTTCTATAAAATGATGATATAAATTATTTACATCTTGTTCTGTTACAATTTGAATTTCAAGAATTGCATCTAACAAATGCTGTTTTTCAATTTCACTAAAAAATTTAAATATTTTTAATGATTGTTCTGAGCCAATCAAAATTAATAAAATTGCACTTTTAAATATACCATTTAAAATCATTTGGTTTCATTTATCCAATTTTTAATAATTTTTGAAACTAATCGTGGATTTTTTTTAACTATTTCTAATATATTTTTTACTAATAATTTATAATTTTTACTAGATGAGATATTTTTTGTAACTTTTGATGAATAATTTTTAATTTTTTTATGAAAATCATTATCAAAATTATTTTTTAAATAATCACTTTCATTATGATTCTTTTTTTTTATAATACTATAATTTTTTAATATATAATACAATAAAAATAAAAATATAACAAATATAATAATATAAAAAACAAAAAAATTATGAATATGAAATAAAACAGTACGAAAAATTCGATTTTTATTAATCAAGTAATTATTCTTAATAAATTGATAATTAATAATTTTAATATTATCAAAATTACAATTAGAATAATCTAAAACATTTGATACTAAACGTTTAATTTCATTAATTTTTAATGAATTTAAAGGTACAGATTGACCACTAGCATCTTTTATATAATTTATTAATATAATAACAGATATGCATCTTTTTAAACGTGTTTTTTTAAAAACATGATTAATATTATTATTAAATAACATGGATGATAAGAGACATTTTATATTTTCAAAAACATTTTTTTTATCTCTATAAGTATTATTAAATAAAGAAGAATTTAATAATAATGTATTATGATTACATTGATCTCCATGATTCATAAATATTTGAATACGAAAATCATCCGATTTAAAAATTGTTTCTAATAAAACTTGAATACGATGAAAGCAATCATTTTTTAAAATTTGATCATCATCATAATATTTTTCATAAGTATTTATATTTTTTGATTTACAAAAAAAAGTTAAATCATTACCATAATCATCCAATATTATTACATCTTTTGATTTTAAATTCGGAACACTAGAAGCTACAAAATTTTTAATAGATTCAAAATTTTTCATGCTGTAAGAATAATGATGATTTAAACTTAAAATAACGGATGCAGAAGATATACAATCATTTTTTAAAATATCTGATGATTGAGAAAAAGCAATATTAACCTTAGCATTTTTAATAAAACTAATTTTTTGTATTGATTGTTCTAATTCACCTTCTAAAGCTCTTTGATAATTGATTTTAGCAGTAAAAGAACTCATACCAAATTGAGAATTATCTAATAATTCAAAACCTAATTTACGAGGTTTAGGTAAACCCTCGGATAATAGCATTAAATTCACTATCTTTAAAAAACGTTGGGGGATCAATAAATCACCAGAGTAAAAACTATAATGATATGGAATTTTCATTTTTATTAAATTTTTTATAATCATGCTACTATCTTCACCAATTAAATGATTACAAACCAACTGATATTTTTCTTGACTTGGAAAAAGAAAGAAGACACATATTAAAAAAAAAGAAAAAATCAAAAAAATAAATACAAAATTTGATTTATCAAAAATTGAAATTTTATTATGATTATTTTTAAAACTTTTGGTATTATTAAAATCTAAGGTATTAACATTCATAATAAGTACTCAACTTAAAAAGGTATTTGAAATCTATTTCAAAATATTATATAATAAACCTGTATATAAAAACACATTATATAATCAATACATTTATATTTAAAAAATCAAAAAAATATCATTAATATGATGCATTAATAATAATTATAAAAATTCAAATCAAATGGAAAATATAATGATTAATCACATAGAAAATATATCTTTAAACCAAATGGAACAAAATAAAAAAATAACACATTCAGAAAATCAACAAACAAACTTTTTAAATTGCATTAATGATATTGAAAACAAATGCTCAACAATAAATGATAAAAACCCAAAAAATATTAAAAATGATGATTCAAAAGATGATGAAAACATGGATTCTGAATCATCAAATATTTTTATTAAAATATTCCATCAGATTCAAGATAAAATATCTGAAGCATACCATGATATCCTAAATATAAGAATATAATAAAATATACATTAAAAATTATATTATTTAAAATAATATAATATTCTTTTTATTCTAATTAAAGATTTTTTTTTACCTAATAGAGACATAATAACATTTAAACTTGGTGAAGCATGCAATCCAGTAATTGCAATACGTAAAGGAACACATATATTTTTCAATGGTACATTAAATTTATCAGAAACATGTTTCAATATCATCCATATCTTTTTATCTGTCCAATTTTCTAAAAAATATAAATGATTGTATATCATATTAAAAATAATACTAGATTTTTTAAATATGTATTTTTTTATTAAACCTTCATATTCATTATTAATATCTTGAAAAAGATAAATAGAAGATAAAGCAATATCTTTCATAGTATTACATCTGCTTTTAAAAATATTAATTATTTTCAATATTTTTTCATTATCACTATCATTATAATGAATATGAAGGTTTTTTAACTGTTTTTTAAAAGAATAAACTAAATAATCATCCACAGGTAATGTATTTAGATAATAATGGTTGAACCATAACAACTTATCTAAATTAAATTCACTAGAAGATTTACTTACCCTATCCAAAGAAAATAATTTTTTCATTTCTAAAATACTAAAAATTTCTTTATCTCCATAAGACCAACCTAATTTAATTAAATAATTTAATATCGCTTCTTTCAAAAATCCATTATTTTTATATTCTAAAATACTTAAATCATTTTTTCTTTTTGATAAATTAAGTTTATTGTTATTAACAATCATTGAAACATGAGCATAATATGGAATAAAAGAATTTAAAGATTTAAAAATATTGATTTGTCTTGGAGTATTATTAATATGATCCTCACCACGAATAACATGGCTAATATTCATTTCAATATCATCTATCACAACACAAAAATTATAAGTTGGCATACCATTTGCACGCTGAATAACTAAATCATCTAATTCAGAATTACGAAATGAAATTTTTCCCCTGATACAATCATTAAATGTCACTTCTCCAGATATTTTATTTTTAAATCTTACAACATAACTATGATTAACATGTTTAGATAAAACCTTATGATCACGACACTTACGATCATAACATGGTTTTTCTCCTTTTAAAATTTGTTTTAATCTTATCTTTTTTAATCGTTCAACAGAACAATAACATCTGTATGCATAACCTAAATCTAACATTTCATTAATTTTTTCTTTATATAATTTTATTCTATCACTCTGCAAATAAGGACCCTCATCCCAAGAAATTCCCAACCATTGTAAAGTTTTTGTAATATTTTTTATAAAAACTAAGTTTGATCGAGAAATATCTGTATCTTCAATACGTAAAACAAAAGAACCATGATGACGTTTTGCAAAAAGCCAAGAATATAACGCAGTTCTTATACTTCCGATATGTAAACAACCAGTTGAACTTGGAGCAAATCTTGTTTTAACTTTCATATGAAAATCTCCCTAAAATATATAAATATTTTCAATATTCTAAAATAATTGAATATATTTATTAAATAAAATAATTATTATAAATATATTGACTAGTTTTTTTGGATCATTATAATAATATAATAGTTTGAATGATTGGGTGATTAGCTCAGTTGGTAGAGCGCCTCCTTTACACGGAGGATGTCGGCGGTTCAAATCCGTCATTACCCACATCAATAATTTGGGTCGTTAGCTCAGTTGGTAGAGCAGTTGACTTTTAATCAATTGGTCGCAGGTTCGAATCCCGCACGACCCAAAATATACCTTAAGATAATTTTTTAAAATATAATTTATAAAAATCAGACTCTGAAATAATTTTTATTTTTAATTTTGAAGCCTGAACAACCTTCTTACCTGGTTTACTCCCAATAATAATAAAATCAACGCTACTGGAAACATTTTTTTTAAAAAAACCTCCAGAATTATTTATTTTTTTTATAATTTCTGTCCTAGAAAAATTTTTAAATTTACCAGTTACAGCTACTTTTTTACCCATAAAATAACTTTTTAAATATTTTTTTTTTACTTTCGTATCACTAAAAAATTTAATGTTTCCTTGATTAATTAATACTTTAATATGATTAATATTTTTCATATTTTGAAAAAAATAAAAAACACTTTTTGCAATTGACAATCCAATATTTTTAATTTTTATAAAATCTTTTAAGGAGGTAAAAAATAAATTTTCTAAACAACCAAAATATTTTGAAAGTAGTAAAGATGCCTCTATACCAACTTCTGGAATACCTAAAGCATATAGAAAACGATATAATGTCGTTAATTTAGATTTTTGAATTGAAGAAATAATGTTGTTTGCAGAAGTTTTACCAAAAAACTTTAATTTTGATAATTGTAAAAAATCGAGTTTTAAACAATCTAAAATATCACGAATACATTTATAATCAATTAATTTTTTTATAACACCAATATTGAAACCCTTGGCATATAAACCATTTTTTGAAAAAAAATGTTGTATTATTCTTATTTTTTGATCTTTACAATTAATACCAGCAAGACACTGTACAATTGAAGTATTATTATTAATATTTAATAAAGAACGACATGATGGACAATATTTTGGAAAAATAACTCTATTAGAATCATATAATCGATCTTCGACAATAACAGAATGTATTTTAGGTATCACATCACCTACTCTACTAATCATTACTGAATCATTTAAAAAAATATCTAATTTTTTTATTTCATTAATATTATATAAAGAAGCT
This sequence comes from Buchnera aphidicola (Panaphis juglandis), assembly GCF_964059065.1. Lineage (NCBI taxonomy): Bacteria > Pseudomonadati > Pseudomonadota > Gammaproteobacteria > Enterobacterales > Erwiniaceae > Buchnera > Buchnera aphidicola. Next base: position 54,959 of record NZ_OZ060378.1, on the reverse strand, counting down.
TTTTTAACTATTACACCAGATAATAATACGGGTTTAAGATGTGCTACTGGAGTAATTATACCAGTACGACCCACATGATACTCAATGCTTAATAATTTTGTTTTTATATGTTTCGAAAAAAACTTAAATGCAATAGACCATCTAGGAAATTTATTAGTCAAACCAAGTTTTTTCTGTAAAAATAAATCATCAACCTTAATTACAACACCATCAAAATTAAAAGATAAAAAATCTCGTACATGATTCATTAAATAATAAAATCGTAGTATTTTATTCAATTTTGTAGATAATAATACATATTGGCTCGTCTGAAAACCTAAAGAAGATAAAAAATTTATTTGAACAGAATGAGATGAAAAAAATTGAAAATCAGAAATAACATGACACCCATAACCATAAAAAAACAACTTTCTTTTTTTAGAAATTAAAATATTATGATTTCTCAAAGATCCAGAAGCAGCATTTCGTGTATTAGAAAAAGTTTGTTGATGATTCTCCAATAAACTAGAGTTCAAACATTCAAAATCTTTCTTTAACATACAAACTTCGCCTCTTATTTCCAATAAATCTGGAATATTCAAACCATGAAGCACTATCGGAATATTTTTAATCATATAAACATTCATAGTGACATCTTCTCCAAATACTCCATCACCTCTTGTTAACGCTCGAATTAATTTTCCTTTTTGATAAAGTAAGCTTAAAGCTAAACCATCAAACTTCAATTCACAAAAAAAACGAACGTGTTTTAAATTCGAAAATTTATATTGAATACTTTTATGAAAATTAATATATCCATTAACATCAAATGTATTTTTTAAAGATAGCATTGGAATAAAATGACGATGTAGTTTAAAGTTATTAAAAGTATTACGTTTAAATAACGGTTTATTATAAAATTCATCACACAAAACAGGATGTTTATTTTTAATAATATTATATTTTTTTAATAAAAAATCATATTCTTCATCAGAAATAACTGGTGTATCTAACTCATGATACAAGTAATCATGATATTGAATTAATTGTTCAAGATATAAAAAGTTTTTTTTAATATTTTTCATAAAATAAATATCAATATTGTATATTATAAAAATACTATATGTTAATAAAATAACATCAAATTCATGTTATATATTACTTTATCGTAGATATTAAATATATAAATAAAATTGATAATATTTTTAATTTCGTTTTAAAAACATCACAAATTTTAAAAAATAATCAAAAAAGTACAATTGATAATTATTACTAATACCATATTTTTAATAATCATTGTAACAATATAAAAATATTATTACTACATGATATTAAATATTAATATAATATCTAGTATATTAATTAGATTTAAAAAATATAAACAAATAGAAATCAAAATCTATAAATTATATATTTAACACCTTCATACCCAACATGAGCATACTAATATGTTTCAAAAAAAAATTATTATTACTACAAAAAACGGTTTACATACTAGACCAGCAGCGCAATTTGTTAAAGAAGCACAAAATTTTATTTCAGACATTAATGTTACATCCAATGGTCAATCTGAAAATGCAAAAAGTTTATTTAAACTACAAACTTTAGAATTAACACAGAACACATGTTTAACAATTTCTGCAAACGGAATAGATGAAAAAAAAGCAGTAGAACACCTTGTAAAATTTTTAAAAAATATTAAATAATCAAATATTTAATATAAATCACTATCATTTATTTCTTTAAATAGAAATATCTCTGAAAAATTAAGATAATTTTATTAACAAATATACTTGCCTGACACCAGAAATATATCTTAAATTACAATAAATGATATTCTTATATTAAAAAATTAAAGGTCATATTATGATTTCAGGCATTTTAGCTTCACCAGGAATGGCTTTTGGAAAAATATTATTATTAAATTCAGAAAACATTTCTATCAATCAGAAAAAAATTTACCAATACAATATTCCATCTGAAATAAACAAATTTATAAAAGCTAAAGAAAAAACCATAAAACAAATACAAAAAATACAAAAAAATTCTAAAAAAAAATTTAAAAAAAACGAAGAAAATATATTTATTGGTCATATCATGATTTTAGAAGATTCGGAATTTGAAAAAGAAATCATATTCGATATTACAAATAACTTAAATAGTGCAGCTTATGCCATAGAATTTATTTTATCAAAACAAATAAAAAAAATTCAAAACATAAAAAATGAATATTTAAAAAACCGAGCTATCGATATACATGATATTAAAAATAGACTTTTAAAAAATATACTAAATATTAATACTATTAACCTAAAAAATATAACAGAAAAAGTCATACTAGTTGCACATGATTTAACACCATCTGAAACTGCTCAAATGAATTTTAAATATATATTAGGTTTTATTACAAACATGGGTGGTTCAACAGCACATACATCAATCATGGCAAGATCATTAGAAATACCAGCAATTGTTGGAACAGGAAACATCACAAAAAAAGTTAAAAATGGAGATTTCATTATACTTGATGGTATAAAAAATCAAATTGTAATAAATCCTACACAATGTAAAATTGATGATTTTCAAAAAACAAAAAATATTTACTTAAAAAATCAAAAACAGCTCAAAAAACTAAAACATTTGCCAGCAATCACAATCGATAAACATAAAATTGAAATCAGTGCAAACGTTAGTAATACTCATGATATATTGAATGCAAAGAAATATAAAGCAGAATCTATCGGATTATATCGTACTGAATTATTATTCATGCAACGAACAGAATTACCTTCTGAAGAAGAGCAATTTCAGGAATACAAAAAAGCTGCTCTTATGATGAGTAATAAAAGTGTTATCATTAGAACAATGGATATTGGAGGTGATAAAGAAATTCCATACATGAATTTTCCTAAAGAAGAAAACCCTTTTTTAGGATGGAGAGCAATCAGAATCAGCTTAGATAAGAAAGAGATTTTTCAAACGCAAATTACAGCAATTCTAAGAGCTTCTGCGTTTGGAAAATTAAAAATTCTATTTCCAATGATTATTTCAATAGAAGAGATTCAAAAACTTAAAAACGAAATAAAAAAAATAAAATATGAACTAAAAAAAAAAAAAATATCATTTGATCAAGATATCAAAATTGGAATCATGATTGAAACACCTTCTTCTGCTATTATTGCTCATCATTTAATACAAGAAGTAGATTTTTTTAGCATTGGAACAAATGATTTAACACAATACACACTAGCGGTAGATCGTGGAAATAAACTTATCGCTCATTTATATAACCCAATACATCCATCAGTTTTACAATTAATGAAACAAGTAGTAGATGCATCACATGAATACAATAAATGGACAGGAATATGTGGGGAACTTGCAAGTAATGAAACAGTAACAGTACTATTAATTGGTATGGGATTAGATGAACTTAGCATGAATCCATCATTCATTCCTAAAATTAAAAATATTATTCGAAAAACAAACTTATATGATGCACAAATATTATCAAAATTAATTTTAAAGCAAAATACTACAAAAAAAATCATAACTTTATTAAATGAATTTAATTCATCAATATAACATGAAACAAGAAGTAAAAATCAAAATTCGGAATACAACATGAATTTATTTTCTAAATTTTTTAAAAAAAAAGAAAAAACACCAAAAATTACTGAAATTATTTCTCCAATTTCTGGAACAATCGTGGATATCGAATCTGTTCCTGATGAAGTGTTTTCAAAAAAAATTATTGGAGATGGTGTAGCAATTCAACCATCAGGGGGGAAAATAGTTGCTCCTGTTTCTGGTATAATTGGTAAAATATTTAAAACAATGCATGCATTTTCTATTGTAACAGAAAATAATATAGAAATATTTGTACATTTTGGAATTGATACAATTCTATTAAAAGGTAAAGGTTTTAAACAATACGCAAAAGAAAAACAAAAAGTTAAAATCGGAGATGTAATACTTAAATATGATTTAAAATTTTTAGAAAAAAAAACAAAGTCTCTATTAACACCCATTGTAATCTCAAACATGAAACATATTAAAAAACTCACAAAATATTCTGGTAAAGTTTTTTCTGGAAAAACAAAAATTATGAGTATCATCAAATAATTTCATACATTTAAAACGGTACATGTAAATTTAGTGCCGTTTTATAAAATAATAAAAAATATTAATAAAATCTTATATTTTATATAAAAATAAAAATTATATGATTGAATTAAACAATACATATTGTACAATATTAAATAAAAAAATAAAAAAATAAAAATTAAAATACATAGAAATAAATCTTATATAATTCCATGAAGGATTTTATGAAACCATATTTATTATCTGAATTTGAAAACTTTGAGAATAGAATAAAAAAAGCGATTCATGCAATAAAATCAAAAAAAGGAATAATTATTATAGATAATAAAAATCGTGAAAATGAAGGTGATTTAGTATTTTCTGCAGAACACATGACAATAGAACAAATGGCACTAACTATTCGTAATGGTAGTGGAATCGTGTGTTTATGTATCACTGAAAAAAAAAGACAGCAATTAAAATTACCAATGATGGTAAAAAAAAATACTAGCAAATATCAAACTGGATTTACAATTAGTATTGAAGCAGCTTCAGGAATATCAACAGGTGTATCAGCAAAAGACCGATTAAAAACAATAAAAATTGCTTCTAAAAATCACGTAAAAGAATCTGATTTGAATAAACCCGGTCATATTTTCCCATTGTGCGCTCATTCAGGTGGTGTATTATCAAGACCAGGTCACACAGAAGCATCTATTGAAATCATGAATTTAGCAAAATTAAAACCAATAAGTGTGATTTGTGAGTTAACTAATGAAGATGGAAGCATGTCAAAAATAAATGATATCATAAACTTTTCTAAATCATATGATATGCCTATATTAAAAATCGATGATATTATAAAATATCTGACACATTATAAAAATTAGAATATGTTTTTTTTATATCTAAAATTGACCACTTTGGATTTACAAAAATATTATTTGTTATTGGCCAACCCCTTTTAAGATATAACATACCAACGTATGCAATCATTGCTGCATTATCAGTACAAAATTCAGATCGTGAAAAATATAGTTTTTTATTATATTTTTTTAACATATTTTTTAATTTAAAAATTAATTTTTGATTTGAACTTACACCACCAGCAACTACTAATTTGTTATATCCCGTTAATTTTAATGCCTGAAATGACTTATATGATAATACATCAAATACCGAATCTTCAAAACCAAAAGCAATATCATGTAAAATATTTTTATCATTGAAATGTTTATGAATTAAATTCATTGTAAATGTTTTTAATCCAGAAAAACTAAAGTCTAAATTCATATGATATTTCATCGGTTTTGGAAAATTTAAATTTCTTAATTTTCCAATTTTAGCAAATTGTGATAATAAAGCTCCTCCTGGATATCCTAAATTTAATTTCTGAGCAACTTTATCAAAAACTTCACCCACAGCATCATCTAAAGTTTCTCCTAAAATTTTATAATCACCAAATGAACAAACATCAATTAATTGTGTATGTTTTCCTGATACCAACAATGCTACAAAAGGAAATTGAGGCTTACGTTTTTCTAGCATTACAGAAAGTAAATGACCTTCCATATGATGGATTGGAATAGAAGGAATATTGCATGAATAAGCCAAGGAACAACTTACTGCAGCTCCAACTAAAATTGAACCAGATAAACCTGGACCTCCAGTGTATGCTATTCCATCAATACTACTTAAAATATTTTCTTTTTGTAAAATAGATTTAATTAATGGAGCTACTTGATGTACATATTCTCTTGCAGCTAATTCTGGAACTACACCACCATATTTATAATGTATATTGGACTGATGAAATAATTTATTTATTAATAATCCTAAGTCACTGTCATAAATAGCAACTCCAGTGTCATCAAAAGATGTTTCAATTCCTAAAATACGCATAAAAAATCCATAGGTTTATTTTTTATTTTTTAATCTTGAAAATATAATTATATAATACATATAATAAGTATCAAGATCATTAAATAAAATAAAAGGGAAATGAATCATGCCAATAATTATAATTAAAGATCACGAACCATTTGATGTTGCATTACGAAGATTTAAAAGAGCATGTGAAAAAGCAGGAATACTTTCTGAGATTAGAAGACGAGAATTTTATGAAAAACCAACTACAAAAAGAAAACGAGCCAAAGCATCAGCTGTAAAAAGATTAATTAAAAAATTATCCAGAGAAAACGCTCGACGTACAAGAATGTATTAAAAAACATAAAAAGTATTCTTAACACATACAGACCGTCATGAAAATTTTATCACGGTCGTTTCTATTTATTGAAAATCCACTATAAAGTAAAAACTATGCATTCTTTTATACCAAAAAATATCATTAAAAAAATACTCGAACAAGTAAATATTATTAATATAGTCAAAACATACATACAGTTAAAGAAAAAAGGAAACAAATACTATGCGTTATGCCCTTTTCATAACGAAAATCATGCTTCGTTCTTCGTAAACGAAGAAAAACAATATTTTTATTGTTTTGGTTGTAATACTCATGGAAATAGTATTGATTTTTTAATGAAATATAATCAAATTACTTTTATAGAAAGTATTTATGAATTATCTAAAATTACTAATATTAAAATACAAAATAAAGAACAAAATATTGAATATATTCAATACACAAAAAAACAAAAAATATATAATTTCACAAAAAAAACATCAAAATTATATCATAAAAACCTTCAATTAAATCATTCATATCAGGCTAAAAAATACCTAAAAAAAAGAAATATTAATAATAATATGATTCAAAAATTTTATATTGGATTTTCCTACAAATATTGGTATATGAAAATCATAAAAGAAGATAAAAATTATTTTAATCATTTAATAGATATTAAAATAATTAAAAAAACAACATATGGTTATTACGATTATTTCGAAAACAGAATTATTTTCCCTATTATTAATCAATTCGGAGATATCACAGGTTTTGGAGGTCGATCAATACATAAACAATTACCTAAATACATTAACTCATCTAAAAACGAAACCTTTAACAAAGGATATCAATTATACGGTATTAATTACCTCGAAAAAAATAAAAAAAAAAAATATATTTTAGTAGTAGAAGGTTATTTTGATGTAATATCACTTACTCAACATGAAATTAAAAATGTAGTATCACCATTAGGAACAATGATTACTCAGTATCAAATAAAAACAATTTTTCAATTTACAAATCAAATTATTTTTTGTTACGATGGAGACGATGCAGGAAAAAAAGCAGCATGGAGAACAATTAAAATTATCATATCATATTTGGATGATACTAAAAGTATTAAATTCATATTCTTAACAAACGGTGAGGACCCTGATAGTATCATTCATAAAGAAGGAAAAAAAAAATTTGAACAACGCATAAAAAAATCAATACATATATTTGATGTTTTAATAAAATTTCTATTCCCTATAAAAATATTATCCTGCATAGAAAAAACAATGCAAATGATCAATAAAGCAATACCTTTAATAAATAAAATACCTAGTGAATATAAAAAAAACTTTTTAAAGAAAAAAATTGGATATATCATAGGAATAAATGATACAAAACAGTTAGAAAAAATACTTTTTGAAATAAAAAAACCCAAAAAAAATCCTCACCATATTTCTCTCAATAATATTCGAACTTTAATCAGTTTAATTATACAAAACCCAGATTTAATTAAAATTATTCCATATCCTATAAATGATTTAAAAATATCAAAAATAGAAGGATTATCTTTATTTATACAAATTTTTCAATTATGTCAAAAATATAAAAATATAAATACTGGACAAATATTAGAACTGTATCGAAATAAAAAAAATAAAAATAATATTTATAAATTATCATGCTGGGAAAATATGATTGATAAAAAAAAAATAAAATATGTATTCATTGATTTAATAGAAAAAATGTATAAAAAAATACTAGATAACAGGTATCATCAATTAATGTGGAATTATCGATTTAAAAAAATTAATCTAAAACAAAAAAAAATGTTATGGAAAATTCATATCATTTTATCAATGTAGTATGATATCATTAAAAAATATAATAAAAATTGTCACATAATTATAGTATAATAATATTTGAAAAATCATGTACAATTCACTCACAATCAATCAAATATGGTATTCATATTATGGAATATAACTCTCAATTACAAATTAAAATGCTTATTATACACGGTAAAAATCAAGGATATTTAACTTACATGGATATTCACAATTTTTTATCTAAAGAAATTATTAATTCTAAACAAATTGAAGACATTATTCAAATGATTAATGATATGGGAATTCAAATAATTGATAAAACAAACAAAAAACTTAAAAAAAAAAACCATCACATAAATTCAGAAAACACATTAGAAAATAATCCTTCTACTTCTGAATCAGAAACAGATTTTGGAAGAACAACAGATCCTGTACGAATGTATATGCGTGAAATGGGAACTGTTTCTCTATTAACAAGAGAAGGAGAAATTAATATAGCAAAAAAAATCGAAGAAGGATTATATCAAATACAATCTTCGGTTTCAGAATTTCCAGAAGCTGTTGTATATCTTATTAATCAGTATGAACGTGTAAAATCCGGTCAGATTCGATTATCTGATATCATTTCAGGATGCATGAATATTAATAAAAAAAGAAAAAAAAAAAAAAAAAATCAAAAATTAAAAAAAAATCAAATAAACCAAAAAAATAATCAATTACTGATAGAAGAATATAATATTGATATCGAACTCGCAAAACGAACTTTTGTAAAATTAAAAAAACAATATATTAAAACTAACAGCATTATACAACAAAAACACAGACATCATAAAGATTCCAAAAATGAAATTAATAAGTTATCTAAAATATTTAAACAATTCAAATTAGTTCCAAAACAATTTGAATACCTGATACAAAACATGCGTAACGTGATTCAAAGAATTAGAAATGAAGAACGATTAATTATGAAAGTATGTATTGAAAAATGTAAAATTCCAAAAAAAACTTTTCTACAATTATTTATGGGTAATGCAACTAAAAAAAATTGGTTTTATATTGCTAAAAGCATGAATAAAATATGGTCAAAAAAACTAAATAAATTTCAATCAAAAATATTCTTAATAATAAAACAATTAATACAAATTGAAAAAGAAACAGGAATCAGTATTGATGAAATTAAAAACATCAATCGCAGAATGGTAATTGGCGAAACACAAGCAAAACGAGCAAAAAAAGAAATGATTGAAGCAAATTTAAGATTAGTAATTTCTATTGCAAAAAAATATACTAATCGAGGACTACAATTCTTGGATTTAATACAAGAAGGAAACATCGGATTAATGAAAGCAGTAGATAAATTTGAGTATCAAAGAGGATATAAATTTTCTACATATGCAACATGGTGGATTAGACAAGCAATTACAAGATCTATTGCAGATCAAGCTAGAACAATTAGAATTCCAGTACATATGATTGAAACTATTAATAAATTAAACAGAATCTCAAGACAAATTTTACAAGAAATCGGTAGAGAACCAACTCCAGAAGAATTATCAACACGAATGTTCATTCCAGAAGAAAAAATTAGAAAAGTTTTAAAAATCGCTAAAGAACCAATATCCATGGAAACCCCTGTTGGGGATGATGAAGATTCACAGCTCAGTGATTTTATAGAAGATACTAATCTAGAACTTCCAATTAATCTAGCAACAACTGAAAGCTTAAAAGTTGCTACATGTAACATTTTATCTGCCTTAACAGCACGAGAAGCAAAAGTACTACGTATGCGATTTGGGATTGACATGCATACTGATCACACACTAGAAGAGGTGGGAAAACAATTCTCTGTAACTAGAGAACGAATTAGACAAATAGAAGCAAAAGCATTAAAAAAACTTCGACATCCAAGCCGTGCTGATATCTTAAAAAATTTTTTAGACGACTAATATGAAAATTAAAATAAATTTTTATATAAAAAAGCATTTCCTTTAAAATGGAAAGCTAATTTATATAAATAAATCTTAAAAATATATAATTATTTTAATTAATACAAGAAAAATATAAACTATTTTTAATATTTTTAATTGATTTTAGTACCTGATTAAAAGATACTCCACCTTTCGATGACTTGTTATCAATACAAGATACAATATCTAATTTATTATAAACATCTAATTCAAATAAATCACTATATTTTTTAAAAATATTAATATCTAAATTTTCTAAAAAACACTTTTTTTTTATCGCTTCTAAAACAATTTTACCAGAAATATGATGAGCATCACGAAATGCTAAACCTTTATTTACTAAATAATCAACTAATTCTGTAGCATTAGCATAACCTTTATAAGCTGATTTTAAACAATTAAAACGTTGTATTCTAAGTGTTTTTAATACTAATTCAGCAATTTTCAAACTATTTCTCCAAATATTAACCGTAGAAAATAAAACTCCTTTATCCTCTTGAAGATCTTTGTTATACGATAAAGGCAATCCTTTTAATATTACTAAAATACTAATTAAAGATCCATAAACTATACCAGTTTTACCTCGAATTAATTCTAATGCATCTGGATTTTTCTTTTGAGGCATCAAAGAAGAACCTGAAGTAAACAAATCAGATAATTCAACAAAACTTACTTCACCAGAATTAAAAAAAATCAAGTCTTCAGACAATCTAGATAAATGCATCATACTAATCGATGCAATGGATAAAAATTCAATAACATAATCTCTATCAGAAACAGAATCTAAACTATTATTTGTTGCAGTTAAAAAACCCATATCCATAGCTAATTTATTACGATTAATATTACAAAATGTTCCAGATAAAGCTCCTGAACCAAGTGGGCTGCTATTAATTCTCAATAAAGAATCTTTTAACCTTTGTTCATCTCTTTTAAACATTTCAATATATGCTAAACACCAATATGCAAAAGTAATAGGTTGAGCACGTTGTAAATGAGTATAACCAGGCATAATACATTTATAAGAAACTTCAGATTGTAAAACTAGTGTATATTGTATTTTTTTTAAATCTTCAATTAATTTATAAATAATATTTTTACACCAAAGTTTTAAACTATTTGAAACCTGATCATTTCTACTACGTCCAGTATGTAATTTTTTACCTAAAACACCAATCATATTTACCAACTCAAACTCCACCCAGCTATGAATATCTTCTGAATCACTGTTTAACATCAATTTTGGATTATGAGAAACCTTTTTTAATAAAATTTTCAATGCATTCTCAATACTTTTCTGTTCAAATATAGTTAATACCTTACATTCTAATAATGATTTAGACCAAGAAATTGAACCTAAGATGTCATATTTTACTAATTGATAATCAGTATGCAAAGAATTATTAAAATTCTGAAATAATGGATTAGATTTTTTTAAAAATCTACCCCCCCATAATTTTATACTTGAATTCATAATTAAGCCCATAAAATATTTATAAAAATAAAATTATATTAATTCTAAAATTCTTTAATAAATACGATGATGCAAAATAATATCACTTGTTGTTATTAAGTGCTCGAAGACGAGATGATAACGAAAATAATTTAATAAATCCTTCTGCATCATGATGATCATAAACAGTATCTTCTCCAAAAGTAGCAAATTCTTCTGAATATAAAGAAAATTTAGATTTTTTTTGTGTTACAACAACATTACCTTTATATAACTTCAATACTACTTTTCCAGTAATCATCTCAAAAAATACTCGAGCAGAATTTTGTATAGATTTTCGGATTGGAGAAAACCACAAACCATCATATACAATTCTAGACATTTCTAAACCTAGTTTTTCTCTCCAATGAAAACTATTACGATCCAAAACTAATTGTTCAATAGATCGTATAGCTTCCATCAAAATAGTACCTCCTGGAGTTTCATAACAACCTCGAGATTTTATTCCTATTAATCTATTTTCAACAATATCAACACGACCAATTCCATGTTTAGAACCCAAATCATTTAATATTTCCAAACATTTTACTAAACAAATATCTTTATTATTTAAAGATATTGGATAACCATTTTTAAAAGTTAAAGTTACGTATTCTGCTTTATCAGGAGCATCAATGGGGTCATTCGTCCATAACCAACAATCTTTATTTGTTTCATTCCATAAATTTTCTAATCTTCCTCCTTCTGTAGAAATATGCCAAATATTTTCATCTCTACTATATATTTTTTCTTTTGTAATTATTGTAGAAATATTCTTATCTTTTAAATATTGTATCAAATCTTCACGAGATGAAAATTTCCATTGTCTCCATGGTGATAATACTTTTAATTTTGGATTTAAAGCAGCATAAGCCATCTCAAATCGTACTTGATCATTACCTTTTCCGGTCGCTCCATGACATACAGCAACAGCATTAATTTTTTTAGCTAATTTAATTTGTGATTTAGCAATTAATGGACGAGCCATAGCTGTTCCTAAAAGATAATTACCTTCATACAATGCCCCGGTACTTAATACAGGAAAAACATAATTTTTAATAAACTCTTTTCTTAAATCCATAATATAGCAATCACATGCTCCAGATTGCATTGCTTTTTCTTTAATTCCATCTAAATCATTTCTTGACTGTCCAATATCTGCAACAAAAGCTACAACTTCAATTTCATAATTCTCTTTAATCCATGGAATAATTGCTGAAGTATCTAAACCTCCAGAATATGCTAAAACAACTTTTTTAGAATGTTTATTAACAATTATCATTATTTTTATCCTTTTCCCATAATAGATGTTTGTAAATAATCACCATATAATATTTCTTTTAATTTTTAAAATTTAAACAAGAAGAAATATTCAATAATTGATTTAAATGTTGAGCAAAACTAATTGCTGTTTGAACTTTAATTAACATCCCACTATTAATAAAACCTTCATTAAGTAATTAATTAAAATATAAAATATTTAAATACAGGAATTATGTTTCCTTTTCTATCAAAACACCGATTACATCAGTTAATATGATTAAACGATCATTAAGAGACTTTGATAACAATATAGCAATAATATCAGAATCTATATGCATTCATAAATTATCTGTATTAATACCACAAGAATTAATAATCGGAATCATATTATTTGATGAAAGATATTTAATAAAACCCAATGAATTACAAGATGAATTAAAATAATTTTTAGTATTTTGTAAATTTAAAGTAATGATGTCCATATCACTACAAAATAAACCAAATGAATTAATATTATTAAATTTTGAGTGTTTTAAAATAAAATTGTTAATAATAACTGAAAATACCAATTTTCAAATAATTATTATTATAATTTGAATATTCCATACTACATAAAAATTTATCTTTTGATATGATTGATATATCATTAAAGATACTTCTGAACCAAAACTGATCACCATGTATAATTACTATTTTTGATTAGAAGTTTTATGAAAAATATTTAATATTTTAAAAAATTTATTTATAACAGCATCACTTCTTAATAAAATTCCACCGAATTTTATCATCAGTATATTTTTCATGTGTCAATATTCAATTAATATGTATTAAAAACAATTAATTATTAAAAATTAATATTGTTTTCTATTCAAAACTAGAATTTTGTTGTAAAAGAGTACATAAAGTGTAAATTGTATCAAAGTGATTTAAAGTATAAAAATGAAAACTAGATACTCCTTCTGAACACAATTTTTGAATAATATTAACACATATTAATAAACCAACCATCTTATTTATATATATATCTTCATGACTAACGTTTTGAAAAATATTATGTATCCATTTTGGAATATGAACATTTGTCATACTCACAAACTTTTTTAATTGTTGAAAATTAACAATTGGTAAAATCCCTGGAATAATATCTACTGAAATACCTACTTTTAAACAATTATCTCGAAATTTTAAATATTTATCGACATCAAAAAAAAACTGTGTAATTGCTCTATTTGCACCACAATTGATTTTCATTTTCAAATTATTAATATCATCTTTTATATTTTTAGATTCTGGATGCTTCTCGGGATATGCTGCAACAGAAATATCAAAATCAGCAACTTGTTTTAATAAATACACTAAATCAGATGCATAAAATTTTAAAGAATTTTTATTGTGTAAACTATCCCCTCTTAATGCAACAATACTTTTGATACCATCATCCCAATATCTTTTAGCAAGATCTCGAATATATTTTTTACTAAAATTTGCACAAATCATATGTGGAGCAATATTTAAATTTAATTTTTTTGGTATTTTTTGAATTGATTGATATGTATAATCTTCAATATTGTTTTTAGAAGTACAAGTAATAGATATAAAATTTGGATTAAAAATACTTAATTTTTTAATAGAAGACAAAAACTTACCCTGAGGGTCAGAATAATTAATAGGAGGAAAAAATTCAAAAGAAAATTTAATTCTAGATTTAATATTAAATATATTTTGATACAATTGATCATGATACTGATTAATAGAATTCATAATAAGATTTCCAAATTAATAACTAAAATATTTAATAAAATATTTAAATATATTATAAATAATACCATGATTAAAATTAAAACCATAAAAATATTTAAAAAACTTAAAAAAAATAAAAAAAAATGAAATTTAAGGTTGCATAATTCGTTATCTAAAAGTAATATAGAAGATAGAAAAACTTTATCGCCGGCTTAGCTCAGAAGGTAGAGCAACTGACTTGTAATCAGTAGGTCACCAGTTCGATTCCGGTAGCCGGCAAAAATAGGTGGAGTTCCCGAGTGGTTAAAGGGAGCAGACTGTAAATTTGCCGTCGAACGACTTCGAAGGTTCGAATCCTTCCTCCACCAAATATGTGGAATCAAAAATATTATGCGGACATGGTATAAAGGTTATTACTTTAGCCTTCCAAGCTAAATATGCGGGTTCGATTCCCGCTGTCCGCTAAAAAAATAAAAATGCTGACATGGCTTAGTGCGGTTAAAGCACACCCTTGGTAAGGGTGAGATCCCCAGTTCGAATCTGGGTGTCAGCAAGTGATTAAATAATTTCTGTTATAATTTATAGAATTCATAAAAAACTTAAAATATTTTTAAAATAAAAAACCAAAATATTATAATTTAAACTTAAAATGAAAAACGATAAAAAAAAAAAAAAAACAAGAAAAAAAAAAATAAATTTTTACAAAAAAAACATATTAAAAATATTTATTGTGATAATAACTATTGGTATACTATATTTAATAAATATCAAAAAAATAAATATTGCTTATATTTTTATCATTATTACTCTAATATTTAATGTATTTATAATAAAAAAATTAATTCAAATAATTAAAAAAAAAAAAATAACAAACCTAGAAATAAAAAAAATAAATTGGTTAAATAAAAAATCAACATTAAAAATAACAACACTTATTTTTATCAGTAGTATAATATTATCTACAGTATTATGGATTTTAGATAAAACAATATTTTTTATAATATCAACTATTATTCATATAAGGTTTTAAAATGTACGATACTGAAAGAAAACGTTGGTATATTCTACAAACTTTCTCAGGATTGGAAAATCGTATAGTAGAAAAAATAAAAGAAAAAATCCAATCTAGTGAAATTCGAAACTTATTTGGTAAAATTATGGTTCCAGGAGAAAAAGTAGTAGAAATAAAATTTGGAAAAACTAAAAATAGTGAATTTAAATTTTTCCCTGGATACATTTTAATAAATATGTACATGAATGAAAAAACTTGGTACTTAATAAAAAGTATACCAAAGCTTATCGGTTTTATAGGTAGTATTTCAGATCAACCAAAAGCAATTAGTAATTCAGAAATTGAAAAAATTAATAAAAGAATAAAAACATTAGGTCACATACCAAGACCTAAAATTTTATTTAAAACAGGTGAAGAAATACGTGTTAAAAATGGACCATTTTCTGATTTTCATGGAATTGTCGAAGAAGTAGATTATGGTAAAAACAGACTTAAAGTATCAGTATCAATTTTTGGTAGATCAACTCCTGTTGAATTAAATTTCAGTCAAGTTGAAAAAAATACATAACAGTAATGTAAAAACATTATAAAAATTAAAAAAAAAAGTAAAAATATTATGGCTAAAAAAATACAATCATATATAAAATTACAAATTCAATCTGGCCTAGCAAACCCAAGCCCACCAATTGGTCCTGCATTAGGACAAAAAGGTGTAAATATTATGGAATTTTGTAAAATTTTTAATCAAAAAACAAAAGACCTAGAAAAAGGTATGCCAATTCCAGTTATTATTACTGTATATACTGATAAATCTTTTACATTTATTACTAAAACTCCACCAGCATCATTTTTATTAAAAAAATACTCTAATATTAAAAAAGGATCCAGTAAACCTAACACAGAAAAAGTTGGTATTATTAAAAATCATCATATTGAAGAAATTGCTAGAATTAAATTAACAGATATGACCGGATCAAATATTAAAAAAATAAAAAATTGTATAAAAGGTACTGCAAAATCCATGGGAATCACAATAGAGGATTAAATGGTTAAAATTACAAAAAAAAAACAACAAATCATAAAAAATATAAACTTTAAAAAAGAATATAATATTGAAGATGCAATTAATTTAATGAAACATTATAAAAATAAAAAATTTAATGAAAGTGTTGACGTGTGCATTAATCTTGGTATTGATCCTAAAAAAACTGATCAAAATATCCGAGGAATTACAGTTCTTCCACACGGAATTGGTCGAAATATCAAAATTGCTGTATTTACACAAGGTGATAATATTGAACAAGCTATGAAAAATGGAGCAGATATAGTTGGAGGAAGTGAAATTATACCAAAATTAAAAAATAAAAAAAATCATTTTGATATTGTCATTGCATCACCAGATACTATGCATATAGTGAGTAAATTAGGCCCAATTTTAGGTCCAAAAGGAATTATGCCAAACCCAAAAACAGGAACAATAACAGAAAATATTGCAAAAACAGTAAAAAAATTTAAAAAAGGACCGGTACGTTATAAAAATGATAAAAATGGTATCATACATGTTACTATTGGAAAAATCAATTTCACAAATTTACAATTAAAAAATAATTTTTCTGCACTGATGAATGAAATAAAAAAATTAAAACCAAAAAACTCAAAAGGAACATTTATAAAAAAAATATTTTTGTCAACTACTATGGGTTTTGGAATCATGATTAATATAGAAAATATCAACAAAATACAACAAAAAATATCTCCAAAATAATAAATTTTATTATAAAATTATTATACCATATATAATTATAATAAAATAATTAGGAATATAATATGGCATTAAATTTACAACAAAAAAAAAATATTGTTTGTAAAATCAATAAAATTGCTAATTCATCATTATCTGCAATTATTGCAGAAAATAATAATATTTGTGTAAATGATATTACACAATTAAGAAAAAATAGCCGATCAGAAAATGTAGAAATACATGTTGTAAAAAATACACTTCTAAAATTATCGTTTCAAAATACACATTTATCATGTTTAAATGATCAATTAAAAGGACCAGCATTAATTGGATTTTCAATGAAAAATCCAGGTAACGCAGAAAAAATATTTAAAAATTTTAAAAATAATAATAAAAAAATAAAAATTATTACCGCTGCGTATCAAGGAAGGATTTTATCTAAACAAGAAATTAATTATTTTGCAAATTTACCTTCTTTAAAAGAAGCAATCATGAGCTTCATGTACACTATGAAGCATGCAGCAATAGGAAAATTTTTATTATTATTATTAAATATAAAAAAAAAAAAAGAAACACTTAAAAAATAAATATGACTGTAGTACAATAAAAAATAACGTGAAATATAAGTTATTATTGTAGTTAGGAAAATTGAATAATGGTAATGACAAAAGAAAAAATAATCGAAGCAGTATCACAAATGTCTGTGATAGATGTTGTAGATCTAATCAATATGATGGAAAAAAAATTTGGAGTCTCTGCAATTTCAAATATTACACAAAATGTAAATACAGAAAAAGAACAAAAAGAAGAAAAAACAGAATTTGATATCATTCTAAAAGAAATTGGAAGTAATAAGATATCTGTCATTAAAGCTGTACGTAGTGCTACTGGATTAGGTTTAAAAGAATCAAAAGATTTAGTAGAATCAGCTCCAACAATTTTAAAAGAAAAAATTAGCAAAAAAGATGCTGAATCTTTAAAAAACCTCTTGGAAAAATCTGGTGCAATAATAGAAATGAAATAAAGTTTGATATTATTATATTTATTGGTATATTGAACATATACTGCTGGTGAAAAATATAATCACCAGCTGAATATAATTAAAAAATTATACAAAAATTATATATATTAATATAATTTTATATAATCTGTGAAGAAATAATTTAAAATTAAAAAATATTATTTTCAAATAATTTTTACTTTTTTATAACTAATCTTATATACAATTAAATTTTGTTTAATTTATATATATTAATTAAATTAAATTTAGGAATTTAATAGTGTATTCCAAGACTGAAAAAAAACGAATCCGGAAAGATTTTGGGAAATATATTACTATTCTAAAAATCCCATACTTACTTTCTGTACAAATAGATTCTTATAATAAATTTATTAAGAAAGATAAATTAGGTAAAAGAGGATTAGAAGCAGTATTTCAATCCATTTTTCCTATTAAAAGCTACAATAATGCAGAGCTACAATATATTAATTATAGTATTGGAAAGCCAACGTTAAGTGCTAAAGATTGTCACATGAGAGGAGCAACATACTCTGTGTCAATAAAATCTACATTAAGATTAGTAGTATATGAAAATGATAATACTAATAAAAACATAAAAATAATTAAAGAACAAGAAGTATATATGGGAGAAATTCCCATGATGACAAATAATGGAACATTCATAATTAATGGAACAGAAAGAGTAGTAGTATCTCAGTTACATCGAAGTCCAGGTGTATTTTTCGATAGCGATAAAGGAAAAACTCATTCTTCTGGAAAAATACTATACAATGCAAGAATTATACCATATCGTGGATCATGGTTAGATTTTGAATTTGATCATAAAGACCATCTATTTGCTCGTATTGATCGAAGAAGAAAAATACCAATCAGTATTATTTTACGTGCATTAGGATATAATTCAGAAGAAATTTTAAATTTATTTTTTAAAAAAAATCATTATCAATTTATTAAAAATAAAATTTATATTAATTTTATACCTGAAAAACTAAAAAATAAAAAAATAAACTTTGATATTATTCATAATAATATTATGTATACAAAAAAAGGAGAAAAAATTACTGATCAAAAAATTCAAATATTAAAAAAAAAAAAAATAAATTACACAGAAGTAAAAATAGATCACTTAATTGGATCTATTTCCTGTAAGGATTATTTTGATGATAAAAAAAAAATAATCATCACAGCTAACGAAGAAATAACATTGGAACATATAAAAAAATTCCAAAAAAAACAAATTAAAAATATAAGTACAATTATTATTAATGATTCGGATAATAGACCATACATATCTGAAACAATGAAAATAGATTCTACCTCAGATACAACTAGCGCATTAATAGAAATATACAGAATCATGAGACCTGGAGAACCACCAACAAAAGAAGCTTCAGAATACTTATTCTCTAATCTATTTTTTTCAGAAGATAGATATGATTTATCATTTATTGGAAGAATGAAATTTAATAAATCAATGAATCGTAAAAAAAATGTGGGTTCGAATATTTTAAGTAAAAAAGATATCATTTGTGTAATTAAAAAATTAATTAAAATCCGTAATGGTCAAGATACTATCGACGATATTGACCATCTTGGTAACAGACGCATAAGATCTATTGGTGAAATGATCGAAAACCAATTTAGAATTGGACTAATTAGAGTAGAACGAACAGTAAAAGAAAGATTATCTGTAGGGGATTTAGAAACATTAATGCCTCAGGATATTATCAATTCAAAACCAATTTCATCGGTTGTAAAAGAATTTTTTACATCTAGCCAATTATCACAATTTATGGATCAAAATAATCCATTATCTGAAATTACTCATAAAAGAAGAATTTCTGCACTTGGATTAGGAGGTTTAACAAGAGAACGAGCAGGATTCGAAGTTAGAGATGTTCATCCAACACATTATGGTAGAATCTGTCCTATTGAAACCCCTGAAGGACCTAATATTGGTTTGATTAATTCTCTAGCAATTTATTCAAAAATTAATAAATATGGTTTCTTAGAAACACCATATCGTAAAATAAAGGATGGTATTTTAACAAACGAAATCAACTATTTATCAGCAATTGAAGAAAATAATTATATTATTGCACAAGCCAATACAAGCATTGATAAAGAAGGAAAATTAATACAAGATTTAATGATGTGTAGATATCAAGGTGAATCACATTTATTTCATAAAAATAAAATCCATTATATGGATGTTTCTGCTCAACAAATAGTTTCTGTAGGGGCTTCATTAATTCCATTTTTAGAACATGATGATGCAAACCGTGCACTAATGGGCGCCAACATGCAAAGACAAGCGATACCAACCATGAAATCTGAAAAACCATTAGTTGGTACTGGAATGGAAAGATCAGTAGCAATCGATTCAGGAGTCACTGTGCTTGCAAAAAGAAATGGAATAGTGCAATATGTAGATTCTGCTCGAATTATTGTTAAAGTTGATGAAAATGATATGGAAGTAGAAGAATCTGGAATCGATATTTATAATTTAATAAAATACAATCGATCTAATCAAAATACTTGCATAAATCAAGTACCATGTATTAAATTAGGTGAAAAAATTAAAAAAAATAACGTATTAGCAGATGGACCAGCAACAGATTTAGGAGAGCTTGCTCTAGGACAAAATATGAGAGTGGCATTTATGCCATGGAACGGATATAATTTCGAAGATTCAATATTAATTTCCGAAAAAGTGATTCAAAAAGATCAATTTACAACCATTCATATTCAAGAATTATCCTGTATGGCAAGAGATACAAAATTAGGACCAGAGGAAATCAGTTCAGATATACCAAATATTAGCGAATCTTCTCTATCTAAATTAGATGAATCAGGAATTGTATACATTGGAGCAGAAATTACTGAAGGAGATATATTAGTAGGAAAAGTTTCACCAAAAAATGAAAGTCAATTAACTCCAGAAGAAAAATTATTACGAGCAATTTTTGGAGAAAAAGCATCAGATGTTAAAGATTCTTCACTCCGTGTTCCTAGTGGAATATCAGGAACAGTAATTGATGTTCAAATATTTACTAGAAATGGAGTAGAAAAAGACACACGAACATTAGAAATCGAAGAAGAACAAATTAAAAAAATAACTAAAGAACTCACTGAAGAATTTAATATATTTAAATACCATTTATTTGAAAGGATTAAAAGTATATTAATTACTGAAGGCATATTAGAAACATATTTAAATGGCATTCCAAATGATTCATGGAATAGTATTCATACTAAAAATCCAAAAAAAAATAAACAAATATCAAAAATATTTAAACAATATAAAACTTTAAAAAAAGAACTAGAAAAAAACATTGAATTTAAAACAAAAAAAATAATTCAAGGTGATGATTTAGCTCCAGGTGTTCTTAAAACTATTAAAGTATATTTAGCGGTTAAAAGACAAATCCAAACAGGTGATAAAATAGCAGGAAGACATGGAAACAAAGGAGTAATATCAAAAATTAATTGCGTAGAAGATATGCCATATGATAAAAATGGAATACCAATCGATATCGTTTTAAATCCATTAGGCGTACCATCACGTATGAATATTGGACAGATTTTAGAAACGCACTT
This sequence comes from Buchnera aphidicola (Panaphis juglandis), assembly GCF_964059065.1. Classification (NCBI taxonomy): domain Bacteria; kingdom Pseudomonadati; phylum Pseudomonadota; class Gammaproteobacteria; order Enterobacterales; family Erwiniaceae; genus Buchnera; species Buchnera aphidicola. Next base: position 33,047 of record NZ_OZ060378.1, on the reverse strand, counting down.
AGGAATGGCAGCAAAAGGTATAGGAGATAAGATTAATAATATGATTAAACAACAAAAATCTATTCAAAATATCAGAAAATTTATACAACAAGCATTTAATTTAGGAGAAAATATTAGACAAAAAATTAATTTTGATAATTTTTCTGATGATGAAATATTAACTTTAGCTAAAAATTACAAAAATGGATTACCAATTTCAACCCCAGTATTTGATGGAGCAAATGAAAAAGAAATAAAAGATTTATTATGTTTAAGTGGATTTCCAAAATCAGGAAAAATTCATTTATTTGATGGAAGAACAGGAGAAAAATTTGAAAGACCAATTACTGTAGGATATATGTATATGCTAAAATTAAACCATTTAGTTGATGATAAAATTCATTCACGTTCCACTGGTTCATATAGTTTAATTACACAACAACCTCTTGGTGGTAAAGCACAATTTGGTGGTCAAAGGTTTGGTGAAATGGAAGTATGGGCTCTAGAAGCCTATGGTGCATCATATACATTACAAGAAATGTTAACAGTAAAATCCGATGATGTAAATGGTAGAACTAATATGTATAAAAATATCATAAAAGGTAACTATCATATGAATCCTGGTATGCCTGAATCATTTAATGTTCTATTGCGTGAAATTCGATCCTTAGGTATTAATATTGAACTAGATGATGAATAAAAATCAATCATATAATATAGTTATCTTCACAACTATTTAATAAAAATTTTTAAAACAATGGAGTATTTGTGAAAGATGTCATTCAATTCTTAAAACACAACAACAGCAACGTCGAAGATTTCAACTCTATAAAAATTTCATTAGCGTCACCAGATATAATTCGTACATGGTCATTTGGTGAAGTGAAAAAACCAGAAACCATAAATTACCGAACTTTTAAACCAGAAAGAGATGGTTTATTTTGTGCAAAAATCTTTGGACCAATTAAAGATTATGAATGTTTATGTGGAAAATACAAAAGATTAAAACATCGAGGAGTAATATGTGAAAAATGCGGTGTAGAAGTTACAACAACAAGAGTTCGAAGAGAGAGAATGGGTCATGTAGAATTGGCTTCACCAACAGCACATATTTGGTTTTTAAAATCTTTACCTTCAAAAATTAGTTTAATACTTGATATTCCATTACGTGACATAGAACGAGTTCTATATTTTGAATCGTATGTAGTAATAGAAGAAGGAATGACGAATCTTAAAAAAAAACAAATATTAACTGAAGAACAGTATTTAGATGCATTAGAAGAATTTAGTGATGAATTTGATGCACATATGGGAGCTGAAGCTATCCAAAAACTTCTCAAAGAGATTGATTTATCTGAAGAACATGAAAAACTACATTCTGAATTAAAAGATGCACACTCAGAAAATAAAAAAAAAAAACTCACAAAACGTATTAAAATGTTAGAATCATTCATATTATCAGAAAATAAACCAGAATGGATGATTTTAACCGTATTACCAATATTACCCCCTGATTTAAGACCATTAGTACCATTAGATGGTGGTAGATTTGCAACATCAGACTTGAATGATTTATACAGAAGAGTTATTAATCGTAATAATCGATTAAAAAGACTTTTAGAATTATACGCACCAGAAATTATTGTAAGAAACGAAAAAAGAATGCTACAAGAAGCAGTGGATGCATTATTAGATAATGGAAGACGAGGAAAAGCTATTTTAGGGTCAAACAAAAGACCTTTAAAATCATTAGCTGATATGATTAAAGGTAAACAAGGTAGATTTAGACAGAATCTACTTGGAAAACGTGTAGATTATTCTGGACGATCCGTCATTACTGTTGGCCCATATTTAAAACTAAATCAATGCGGTTTACCAAAAAAAATGGCACTAGAACTTTTTAAACCATTTATTTTTGGAAAACTTGAACAGCAAGGATTCGCGAATACTATAAAAGCTGCTAAAAGAATGGTAGAATCAGAAGAACCAATTGTTTGGGATATATTAGAAAAGATGATTCAAAATCATCCAATTTTATTGAATCGAGCACCTACATTACATAGATTAGGAATACAAGCTTTTGACCCAATATTAATTGAAGGTAAATCAATACAATTACATCCACTTGTGTGTGCTGCTTATAATGCAGATTTTGACGGCGACCAAATGGCTATACATATACCATTAACTATTGAAGCACAATATGAAGCACGTAATTTAATGATGTCTACCAAAAATATTTTATCTCCTGCAAATGGAGAACCTATTGTTATTCCTTCACAAGATGTAATATTAGGTTTGTATTATATGACAAGAACCAAAATTCACAGCAGAGGAGAGGGATCACTCTTTAAAAACCCTAAAGAAGTAGAAAAAGTATATCAAATGGGATTAATAGATCTACATGCAATAATATATGTAAAAATTAAAGAATATCAAAAAAAAAAAAATAACACATTTAAAAAAACCACTCAAACAACTAAAACAAGTGTAGGTCGAGCAATTTTATGGATGATTATACCAAAAGGTTTACCATTTACATTAATTAATAAAACGTTGAATAAAAAATCCATTACTAATATTTTAAATATATGCTCTCACACCTTAGATTTAAAAGAAACAGTATTATTCGCGGATCAAATCATGTACACCGGTTTTAAATATTCAACAATATCTGGAGTTTCTGTTGGTATTGATGACATGATTATACCAAAACAAAAATTTAAAATTATTTCTGATGCAGAAAAAGAAGTATTAGAAATACAAGAACAATTTCAATCAGGATTGGTTACAGCAAGTGAAAGATACAATAAAATTATCGATGTATGGTCTAATTCTAATGAAAACGTATCAAAAGCTATGATGCACAATTTATCGACAGAAGATGTATTGAAAAATAACGGAAAAAAACAACAACAAAAATCATTTAACAATATTTTCATGATGGCAGATTCTGGAGCAAGAGGCTCTGCAGCACAAATTAGACAATTAGCAGGGATGCGAGGTTTAATGGCAAAACCAGATGGATCTATTATTGAAACACCAATTACAGCAAATTTCCGTGAGGGATTAAATATATTACAATATTTTATCTCTACACATGGAGCTCGAAAAGGATTAGCTGATACTGCATTAAAAACTGCGAATTCTGGATACCTAACTCGTCGACTAGTTGACGTTGCACAAGATTTAGTCATTACAGAAAATGATTGTCAAACACAGAATGGAATCATACTACATGCAATTATTGAAGGTAGTGAAACCACAGAACCTCTCCGAGACAGAGTATTAGGTCGTGTTACATCAAAAAATATATTATACCCAAATTCTGAAAAAATATTAATTCCAAATAATACATTATTAAACGAATACGAATGCACAATATTAGAAAAATATTTAATTGATTCTGTGCATGTAAGATCTGTAGTAAATTGTGAAACAAACTTTGGAGTTTGTGCTCGTTGTTATGGATATGATTTAGCAAGAGGGAAATTAGTGAAACAAGGAGAAGCAATTGGTGTCATAGCAGCTCAATCAATTGGTGAACCAGGAACGCAATTAACAATGAGAACATTTCATATTGGAGGAGCAGCTTCAAGATCAGTAAAAGAATCAAGCATTGAAATTCAAAATACAGGAATTATTAGTTTAAATAACGCAAAAACCGTAATGAATTCTTATAAAAAATGGATAATCATATCTAAAAAATCTGAACTCAATATATTAGATAAAACAGGTTCAGTTAAGGAAAGTTATAAAATACCATATGGTGCAGTACTAGAAAAAAAAAATGGAGATCAAGTCAATATTGGAGAAACGCTAGCGCAATGGGATCCTCATACAATCCCAATCATTACTGAAGTATCAGGATATATAAAATTTATTGATATGATTGAAGGACAGAGTGTTATCAAACAACACGATGATCTTACTGGATTATCTTCTATGGTGGTATTAAATACATCCGAAAGAACAAATCTAGGAAAAGAACTCAGACCAACAATTAAAATTGTTACAGAAAATGAAGAAGATATTTTTATTCCTGGAACTGATACACCAGCACAATACTTTTTACCTGGAAAATCCATTATACAAATCAATAATAGTAATAAAATTAATGCAGGAGATACTCTTGCTAAAATCCCACACGCTACTGGAGGAACAAAAGATATTACAGGTGGTTTACCAAGAGTTGCGGATTTATTTGAAGCCAGATACGGAAAAGAACTAGCAATATTAGCCGAAATAAGTGGATTCATCTCTTTTGGAAAAGAAACAAAAGGTAAAATACGACTTATTATTACATCCGAAGATAATAAAAATAAACATGAAGAAATGATTCCAAAATGGAGACAGCTTAATATTTTTGAAGGAGAATTAGTTAAAAAAGGAGATATAATATCAGATGGTTTAGAATCTCCTCACGATATCTTACGTTTAAAAGGAGTACCAGAACTGACAAAATATATTGTCAATGAAGTACAAGAAGTATATAGACTACAAGGAGTCAAAATAAATGACAAACACATTGAAGTCATCCTAAAACAAATGTTAAGAAAAGTAACAATTATAAATCCTGGTCATTCTAATTTTTTAAATGGTGAACAGGTTGAATATTCTCGAATTAAAATGTATAATATTAAATTAAAAAAACTCAAACAAATTCCAGCAAGCTTTTCTAGAAATTTATTAGGTATTACGAAAGCATCATTAGCAACCGAATCATTCATATCTGCAGCATCATTTCAAGAAACTACTCGTGTATTAACTGAAGCAGCAATTTCTGGTAAAAGAGATGAATTACGAGGATTGAAAGAAAATGTTATTGTTGGAAGATTAATTCCATCTGGAACAGGATATACATATCATCAAAATCGATTAAAGAAAAAAAAACTAAAAAAAAAAATAAAAAAAAAAAATTAATATAAAACTATATCCTTTAAAAAATAATCAATAATAATTTTGTGATAACTATATTCTTAAAAAGCTATCACAAAGATAATTCTTAATATAAAAATTATATTTGCATTTAAATTTTTTAAATATGAATATTTTTTTTATTCATTTTATCAATATAAGACATTCCAAAAGCAGATAATACGAAAGTTAAATGAATCACTACACACCACATAATTTTATCATCTAAAATTTTTTCTGCTTCCATAAATAATCGTAATAAATGAACAGAAGAAATAGCAACAATTGAAGAAGCAACTTTATTTTTAATGGAATTAACGTCCATAGTTCCCATCCAACCTAGTCTATTTTTATTATCATTAACATCCATTTTAGAAATAAAATTTTCATAACCTGAAAACATAACCATAACCAATAAACCTCCAACTAAAGCAATATCAATTAATGATAACACTATTAAAACTAAACCTGATTCAGACATAATCAAAATTTCTGGAATAACAGATAAAATCTGCTGAAAAAATTTTATTGTTAATAATAAAAAACCTAAAGATAAACCAATATAAACAGGAAACATTAACCATCGTGATGAATATATAATAATCTCAATTTTTTCTTCCATACTTGTAACCTCATATAAAAACTATACTATATTCATAAAATATTATTTTTAAAAAAATCACAACACTATATTAAATTTAAATAATATGGAAATATATTTATAATTATAATTTTATTAAACAAACATGTTCATATGGTATGAACAATATATTTTACTGAATAAAGAAATGACAAATGATCATAAAAAAATAAAAACTGCACTGATAAGTGTATATAATAAAAAAAAAATTGTAGAACTTGCTCAAGGGTTACAAAAAAAAAATATAGAAATATTTACCACCAATAACACTGAAAATTTTTTAAAAAAAAACAATATTACCACAACTAATGTATCAAAAATTACAAAATATCCAGAAATATTGAATGGCAAAATAAAAACATTGCACCCAAAAATATTTGCTGGTATTTTAGGAAATAGAAAAGAAAATCATAACACCATAAAACAATACAATATCCCCATAATTGACTTGATAGTAATTAATTTCTACCCATTAGAAAACATAGAAAATCACATTAAATTTGAAAATAATATTGATATTGGAGGACCTGCGATGGTCCGAGCTGCAGCAAAAAATCATAAGAACACAATTATAATAACTAATATTTCTGATTACGATTATATTTTAAATGTCATAAATACTACTCATTCATTTACTATCATGGAACGATTAAAATTTGCTAAAAAAGCTTTTGAATATACTTTAAATTACGAATTTCTAGCATTAAAAATGTTCAATAAAAAAATAAATACTATAGAAGGTAAAAATCAAGATCTATTACCAAAAAAACTATACATAAAATATCATAAAAAACAAAATTTAAAATATGGAGAAAACCCGGATCAAAAATCAGCATTATATTTTCAAAAAAATAATAAAAACAGAAATATTGATAATTTCAAACAATTGAATGGAACTGATTTATCATATAACAACATTTATGATGCTAATATAGCATATGATTGTGTAAATCAATTTAATGAGCCATCATGTGTAATCATTAAACATGGAAATCCATGTGGAGCTTCTATTTCAAATAATATTACTGATGCTTATAGTAATGCATATAATAGTGACCCAGTTTCAGCATTTGGAGGTATTATTGGTTTTAATAAAATAATTAACAAAGATGTTATAATAAAAATCATAAAAAATCAATTTGTGGAATTAATTATTGGTCCAGAAATTAATCTAGATGCATTAAATTATATTAAAAAAAATAAAAATATAAAAATATTAATTTGCGGAAATTATAAAAAAAAGAATGTTTCAAAAATAGAAATAAAGAGTATTAATAATAGTTTGCTGATACAAGAAGTTAATAATCAAAAAGAAGAATATCAAAATTGGGAAGTTGTAAGTAAAAAAAAACCAACAGAACAAGAAAAAAAATATGCAAAATTTAGTTGGAAAATCTCAAAATTTGTTAAATCCAATGCAATTGTATATACCCATAAATATAATATAATTAGTATTGGATCTGGACAAACGAATCGAATAGAAGCAGTAAAAATTGCAAATCAAAAATATCAATTAAATGTAAATCGATTAAAAATAAAAAATAAAAATATTATTATGACTTCAGACGCATTCTTTCCATTTCGAGATAGTATTGATGAATGTATGAAAAACAATAATCAAATTTCTTGTATTATTCAACCAGGAGGATCAATTAGAGATAATGAAGTTATTGATGCTGTAAATCAGTATAATATTTGTATGATATTTACAAAAAAAAGAATTTTTAAACACTAAAATTAATATGTAAAATATTAAAATTAATATTTAGAACAACAAAAGGGCATGCTTATCCCTTTTGTTCATTAAAAGCTTCAATTATATTTTTATATATTTTTTCCGTATATTTTTTGCAGCAGTGACCATATTTGTTAATGATAAATTTGTCTCATTCCAATTTCTTGTTTTTAAACCACAATCAGGGTTAACCCATAAACGATCTATTGATATATATTTTATTGCTTCAATCAATAATTTCTCAATTTCTACTACGCTAGGAATATTTGGTGAATGAATATCATAAACTCCAGGACCAATTTCATTCGGATATTTAAATTGTTTAAAAAACTTTAATAATTCCATATCAGATCTAGCAGTTTCAATTGTTATTACATCTGCATCTAATTGTACAATAGCATCCATAATATCTTGAAATTCACAATAACACATATGTGTATGAATTTGTGTTATATCCTTTACATGTGAGGATGATAATCTAAATGCTCTAGTAGCCCAAGATAAATATGAACTCCAGTGAGATTTTTTGAGTGGTAAACCTTCTCTTAGTGCTGGTTCGTCAATTTGTATAACATGTATACCTGAATCTTCCAAATCTGAAACTTCATCACGAAGTGCCAATGCAATTTGATTAGATATAATTTGTTTTGGTAAATCTTCTCTTAAAAAAGACCATGATAAAATTGTAATCGGTCCAGTTAACATTGCTTTAACCGGTTTCTTTGTCAAAGATTGCGCATATTTTAACCATTCAACAGTAATCATCTTAGAACGATAAATATCTCCAACAATGATAGGAGGCTTTACACATCTTGAACCATAACTTTGTACCCAACCAAAATCTGTAAATATAAATCCATTTAAATTCTCTCCAAAATATTCTACCATATCATTTCTTTCAGATTCACCATGCACTAAAACATCAATATCCAACAATTCTTGTTGTAAAATAATATGACTAATATGTTTTTTAATAGCAACTTGGTAATCATCAAAACTGATTTTATGATTCTTATAATCTAAACGTAATTTCCTAATTTCATTTGTTTGAGGAAATGAACCGATAGTTGTAGTTGGTAATAATGGCAAATTCAATTTATTTTTTTGAATTTTTGATCTTAGAGAATATGGTTTTAAACGCTTATCATCATTATGTTTAATATTATTAATTCTATCCTGTACTGTTTGATTATTTACATAATTTGAATAAGAATGCGTATATAATAAATTACTCCAATCCTCTAATATTGAAGAATCATGATTATTTAAAGCCTTCGTTAATAAATTAATTTCATAGCATTTTTGTAACGCAAAAGAAAACCAATTTTTAATTTCTAAGCTTAATTTTGTTTCAATATCTAAATCAACTGGACAATGTAAAAAAGAACATGATGGTCCGATCCATAATAATTCACGATTCTTCATAATTGGAGAAATAACATTAAACCAATATTTTAAATCTGTTTTCCATATATTACGACCATTGATAATACCCAAAGAAAGCGTCCACGATTTAGGTATTGTTTCATTTAATCTTAATAAATCATATTTCCCATCTACTGCATCAACATGTAAACCATGAACTGGTAGATTGATAATTGTGTTTATATTATTTTCAATACTTTCAAAAAAAGTTGTTAATAATATTTTATTATCACTCGATAAATATTCATACGTTTGATGAAAAGATTTTAGCCATTCATCAGGCAATTCTAATGATAGGATTGGTTCATCAATTTGTATCCAATCAATACCTTTTTTTTTTATTTTTAATAATATTTCTTTATATACTGGTAATAATTTTTTTAATAAATTTAGTCGATTAAATAATTTACCTTTAGTTTTTCCTAACCATAAATACGTCATTGGTCCTAAAATTACTGGTTTAACTTTATAACCATGGTTTAAAGCTTCGTCAATTTCTTCAAATAATTGATTCCATGTCAAACTAAAACTTTGATCCTCTACAAACTCTGGAACAATATAATGATAATTTGTATTAAACCATTTTGTCATTTCAGATGCTAAAACTGGTTTTTTTTTTTTTGAAATACCACGAGCAATATAAAATAAAGTATCTATATCAATCGTATCATTTTTATTATAATGTCGATTTGGAATATTTCCTAATAACATACTTGTTGTTAAAACATGGTCATACCAAGAAAAATCCCCTACAGGTAATAAATCAATTCCAAGTTTTTTTTGTTGTTCCCAGTGTTTTAAACGTAATTTTCTTCCAACGTTTAACAACTGAACTTTGGAAATTTTACCAGACCAATAATCTTCTTGAGCTATTTTTAGCTCTCGACGAGCACCTATTCTTGGAAATCCTAATGTATGATTACAAACAATCATAAAAATATATCCTATATGTATAATAAATATTATTCTAATCCTAGAATTATTATATCATATAAATATCAATTATACTATAATCAAATTTTATAAGATTAATTGTATAAATATTAAAAATTATCTCAATAAATCTTTAAATACAATTATAAATAATATTTAATCTCATAAAAATTTTAAAAAAATATCATAATTAATAATAAGTTATTATTAAATAATCTCTTTTTTTAATTTCATAATTGCAATTTTTTCTAATTGACGAACACGCTCTGCAGAAATTCCATATATATTTGCTATATTTTGAAGAGTAACTTTATTATTTTTATTTAACCACCGTTGTTTAATAATATCCCTGCTTCGTTCATCTAAATTTAATATTGCATTATGCAATTTATTTATCTGATATTTGTTCCAATTTTTATTCTCAAATTTCAATGCAAAATCTGATTTAACATCTGTTAAAAATGAAATAATATTGTTCGATACTGGAAAAAATTGATACTGTTTATCTTCTTTATGTAAATGAATATCTCTAACAAAAATTTTTTTTTCCATATCTTGAACATCACGACTAGTAACACCTAACTCTCTAGCAATAATCTCTAATTCATCACTATTACACCAACCTAATTTTTTTTTTATTTTTCTTAAATTGAAAAACAATTTCCTTTGAACCTTGTTAGTTGCAACTTTTACAATTCTCCAATTACGAAGTATGTAATCATGTATCTCCGACTTAATCCAATATACCGCAAATGATATTAAACGAACTTTAATATTAGGATTAAAACGACGTAATGCTTTCATTAAACCCAAATTACCTTCTTGAATAATATCTGATTGTGACAATCCATATCCTGAATAATGACGAGCAATATGTATTACAAATTTTAAATTAGATAAAATAACCATTTTTGCAGCTTCATAATCAGATTTATAATACACTTTTTTTATTAAAATACGCTCTTCATCATGAGATAATAATTTCCAAGAATTCACAGTATAAATATAAGAACTCAAATCTTTCAAAGAAAGTGTCTTCAAAAACTGTATATTATGCATGATTAATTTTCCTAAATCAATCAACATTTTAAAAATATATTCAACATCATCATTGATTCATGATATAAAAATATTTATACATAATTAACGATTTATGAAAATGTTTACTATATTTAATAATGAATAAAATTATAATTTATACTTTTCTAAAAATAAATTTTCAACAAAATCTTCAGAATGAAAATCATGTAAATCATTCATATTTTCACCTATTCCAATGTATTGAATAGGAATTGAGAATTGATCTAAAATCGAAAATATAATTCCTCCTTTAGCCGTACCATCCATTTTCGTGATAACAATACCTGTCAAATTTTTTAATTCTTCATGAAAAACATGAACTTGTTGCATAGAATTTTGACCATTACATGCATCTAATACTAGTAAAACCTCATTTGGAGCATAAGAACATTTTTTTTTAATCACTCTAACATTTTTTTTTAATTCTTCCATAAGAAAAGACTTATTATGTAATCGACCAGCAGTATCAACAATTAATATTTCAAAATTATTACTTTGAGAAAAATTAATTGCATCAAAAATTACAGAAGATGAATCAACTCCATAATTTTTATGAAAAACAGGAACAGAAATTCTTGAACCTAATGTTTTTAATTGTTCGATTGCAGCAGATCGAAAAGTATCGCTAGCGGATAATAATACAGATTTTCCTAATTGCTTATATAAATAAGCTAATTTAAAAGCAGTTGTAGTTTTTCCAACTCCATTGACACCAACTAATAAAATAATGTAAGGTATCTTATTTATTTTAGAAGTAATATTATAAACCTTTTTATTATGAGTATTCAAAATTTTTAATAAAAAACGTTTTAATTCTAAATATATATCTTTTTCTTCAGAAATTTTGTTATTTTCTTTTTGAGAAATTAAATATTTCAAGATATTTTTAGTGGTTAAAAATCCAAAATCAAATTTTAATAATCTTTTTTCTAGTTTTTTAAAACTATCATTATCAATATTTTTTTTATAAAAAATCTTCTTTATTTTATAAAGAAAATTATTTTTAGTATTTTTAAAACCAAAAGCAATTTTTTTAAAAATATTCATATCAACAATACTAATAGAAAAATCTGTGATACTGTTTTAATGATGTAATATATTTATGAAACTCTTACATTTACAACAATATTAAAAGATTTATATAAAATATAACATTATTAAAACAATAAAATATTGCCTTACAAAAAATTATTCTATAAATGTAAGGTTAAAAATATTATATAATCAAATATTATAACAAAAATATCAATTTCATACCATTAAATAATAAATGAATAAAAAAATAAAAATTATTTCTGGATATTTAAAAGGACAAATTATTCAAACCATTAATCATCGAAATTTACGTCCAACTACCAATAGAATAAGAGAAACACTATTTAACTGGATATTTAATAAATTACCATTTTCAAAATGTCTTGATAGTTTTTCTGGAAGCGGTAGTTTAGGTATTGAAGCTATTTCTCGTTACGCAATACAAACAACATTTTTAGAAAAAAATAGAATTATCATTAAAAATTTAAAAAAAAATATTTTTCGATTAAGAATTAATAATGCTCATATTATACATACTAATACTTTAGTATGGATAAAAAAATCGATATATCAGTACGATATAATTTTTTTAGACCCTCCATATTATGATAATATTTTACAAAAAACAATTATTTTAATTAATAAAAATAAAATTATTAAAAATAATGGATATATATATATTGAAATGCAGCGAAATACCAAAATACAATGTCCAAAACATTGGTTACTATTAAAGGATAAATATACTTCTAACATTCATTATCAATTATATCTATGTAAATATCAATTAAAATAAATAATAGAAATTAAAAATTTTGTGCACTATATGTTTATAATAAGGTTGCATCATGCAAAATATAAAAATTATTCAAAAACTAAAAAATATTATTCCAAATCACATTATACCAAAATTTAAAAATGAAATCGATTTATTAATATGGAAAAAAAAACAAGAAAAAATATTTTCAAAATACATAATAAAAAACAACAAAAAAAATAAAATTCAAAATATCATAAAAAACTCTGGAATTAAAGAATTATATAAAAAATGTTCTTTTCAAAACTATCAAATAGAACACAAGGGTCATGAACAAGTTCTATTATTATCTAAAAATTACATTAAAAAATTTAACCAACATCCATCAAATTTTATTTTTTTAGGAAAACCAGGAACTGGTAAAAATCATTTAGCATGTGCTATTAGCAATCATTTAATAGAAAATGAAAAAAAAGTTCTTCTTATAACGATTTCAGATTTAATGTTAAAAATTAAATCACAATTTAATAGTATTGACAAAAAATATAATGTTGAAAAATTTATACAGTATCTCACAACAATAGATTTATTAATATTAGATGGAATAGGAATACAAAAACATTCAAGATACGAAAACTTGATTATTAATCAAATTATTGAAACACGATCTTCTTCAAAAAAATCAACTGGTATGTTATCTAATTTAAATTTTTTTGAAATCAAAAAACTACTTGGGGAGAGAATTATTGATAGAATGAAATCAGGAAATAGTTTATGGTTGAATTTTAACTGGAAAAGTTTTCGAAAAAAAATAAACTATTAGATTTAAATTAAAATCTATTTATTAATTCGAGAATGATATTTACCAGTTATGGTATTAATTTTTATGATATCACCAATTTTAATAAATAAAGGAACTTTCATAACAACACCAGTATTTAATTTACACAACTTGAATCGTGCATCACTCATAATAAAATTACACTTAAGATTCGAAATATTAGATATAACTTTTAAATCAACAAATTTCCCTACTGATATTGAAATTGGTTGATCATTCCATAATGTAACATTATAATCTTTGTGCTCTATTAACCATTTATTTTTATTTTGTATAACATATTTATTTAATTCAAATTGCTCAAAAGTATCTCTTTTCATAAAATACCAAAATTGAAAATCACAATACAAATACATCATTTTAACATCTATAATATCTGTGCTGCACAAGTAATCCGTTGAACGAAACGTTTTTTCAATTAGTTGACCCGTTAATAATTTTCTTAATTTAACTCGCGAAAACACCTGTCCCTTACCAGGTTTAACAAATTCAACATTTTCGATTTCACAAGGTTGTTTATCAAGCAAAACTTTTAAACCAGATTTAAATTGATTAATATAATATAATATCATAAATTTTATTCTTCATAACTTTTTTTAATAATTACCCTATGTTGTTATATAACACTGGGTTTCATTAGGGTAATTATTAATATTCTCAAAAAAATATCAACTACATCATACCGCCCATTCCACCCATTCCACCAGGAGCAGGAGGAGTAATATCTGTTTTTTCATCTTTTGGTAGATCTGTAACCATACATTCTGTAGTAATCATTAATCCAGCAACAGATGCTGCATATTGTAAAGCAGAACGAGTAACTTTAGTTGGATCTAATATTCCAAAATTAATCATATCACCATATTGATCTGTAGCAGCATTATAACCATAATTTCCTTTTCCATCTTTTACATTATTTGCTACTACGGATGGTTCTTCACCAGAATTTGAAACAATTTGACGTAAAGGAGCTTCCATTGCACGTAATGCAACACGGATCCCAACATTTTGATCTTCATTTTGTCCAGATAAACTAGAAATTCTTCCAGCAACACGAACTAAAGCTACTCCACCACCAGCAACTACGCCTTCTTCTACTGCTGCACGAGTTGCATGTAATGCATCTTCAACACGAGCTTTTTTTTCTTTCATTTCAACTTCAGTTGCAGCTCCGACTTTTAATACCGCAACACCACCAGATAATTTAGCTAAGCGCTCATTTAATTTTTCTTTATCATATTCTGAGGTTGCATCTTGTATTTGTTGACGAATTTGCTTAATACGATTTTTAATGTCACTCTTATTTCCAATACCACCAATAATTGTAGTTGTATCTTTGGTAATGACAACACGTTTTGCTTGACCTAAATCTTCTAAGGTTGATTTTTCTAGTTCCATTGCTAATTCTTCAGAAATAACCGTACCAGAAGTTAAAATAGCAATATCCTGTAACATAGATTTTCTACGATCACCAAAACCTGGAGCTTTAACAGCCGCAACTTTAACAATCCCTCTCATAGAATTTACTACTAAAGTTGCTAACGCTTCGCCTTCTAAATCTTCAGAAATAATTACTAAAGGCTTACTAGATTTTGCAACAGATTCTAATAATGGTAAAAGCTCACGAATATTAGAAATTTTCTTATCAGCCATCAAAATATAAGGATTATCTAATTCTACAATTCCAGTTTCAGATTTATTAATGAAATAAGGAGATAAATATCCACGATCAAATTGCATACCTTTTACAACTTCTAACTCATCTTGTAAACCTGTTCCTTCTTCCACTGTAATAACACCATCATTTCCTACTTTTTCCATAGCTTCAGAAATTAACTTACCAACTGTTTCATCAGCATTCGCTGATATTGTTCCAACTTGTGTAATTTCTTTAGAATCAGAACAAGGAACTGACATATTTTTTAACTCTTTTACAGCACTTACTACTGCTTTATCAATTCCTCTTTTTAAATCCATAGGATTCATACCAGCAGCAACCGCTTTTAATCCCTCATTAACAATTGCTTGAGCTAATAAAGTTGCAGTTGTTGTACCATCTCCAGCAGCATCATTAGCTTTTGATGCAACTTCTTTAACCATTTGAGCACCCATGTTTTCGAATTTATCTTCTAATTCAATTTCACGAGCTACAGATACTCCATCTTTAGTTATACTAGGAGCTCCAAAAGATTTATCTAGAATTACATTTCGACCTTTAGGACCTAAAGTAACTTTTACAGCATCTGCTAATACGTTTACACCTCTTAGCATTTTTACTCTAGCTTCATTACCGAACTTTACATCTTTAGCTGCCATTTTCATATTCCTTAAAATAAAAATATATTTTTAAAAATTTATAAAGAATATATTATTTTTCAACAATTGCTAAAATGTCACTTTCAGTTAAAATTAATACTTCTTCGTTATCTATTTTTTCAATTTTTGCACCATAACCTTCATTAAAAACTACAACATCACCGACTTTCACATCTAATGATTTAATTGTTCCATTATCTAGAATTCGTCCGTTTCCAACAGCAATTACTGTTCCTTGGGTTGATTTACCGGCAGAAGAACCAGTAAGAAAAATACCGCCTGATGATTTTAATTCAACTTCTTTTTTTTTAATAATAACACGATCATGTAATGGTCGAAGTTTCATACAATAATACCCCTTTTAATCCCTTGAAATTAGTTTCGTAACAGTGAATTTTATATTAATGTATGTATTATAAAAATAAAAGTAATACCTTTCTATTTTAATTATAAAGATACATATAAAAACTTTCAACAATAAAATAAAATTTTTATTTTTAATAATAAAATAAAAAATATTGATTCTGATTACAAATAAAATTATTGACAGTAACATCAATTATATGTTTTAATAATAATTAAACTTGCCCGAATAGCTCAGTTGGTAGAGCAGGGGACTGAAAATCCCCGTGTCGGTGGTTCAATTCCGCCTTCGGGCAAGTTCTTCTGATAATATTTAATTTTTTATATTTTCTACTTTCCAATACAAAATTCTTGAAAAATAGAATTTAAAATTTCTTTAGATGTTACTGCACCTGTAATACCATTTAATAAATTTTGAACGTTTTTTAAACCTTCTGCTAAAAATTCAACATTATTTTCTTGTGACCAATTTTTTATAATATCTAGAATGCATAATTTTACATGATTTAAAATATTTAAATGACGACGCCGTGATAAAAAAACCGTCTCCGAATTACAATTATCATTACCAGTAAAATAAAAATATAAATGATTTTTTAAAATTTCAATTCCAAAACCAGTTTTTGCAGATATAAAAATATATGTATTTCCACCTCGGTATTTCTTAATTCTTGGTTCTTCTTTAGTCTGATCAATCTTATTAATAATGATAGTAAATTTAGTATTTGTATTAATAATTTTTAAAAAATTAGAAATCAAAAATTTCTTTTTATATAAAGAAAAAGTACTGTCAAGAACAAAAAAAATATGTTGTGCAGAATTGATTTGTTCTAATGTTTTATTAATACCAATTTTTTCAATAATATTTTTTGTTTCTCTAAAACCAGCGGTATCAGTAATTTGAAAAATCATTCCATTAATATTAATGTATTCATTCAAAATATCTCTCGTTGTTCCTGGAATTTCAGTAACTATTGCGGTATCATTTAATGTTAACGCATTAAAAATACTAGATTTTCCTACATTTGTTGGACCAACAATAACAACTTTAGGTCTTTCATGAATAATGGATCCTAATTTTGCGGAACAAAGAATATTTTTTACAATTAAAAAAATCTTATCTAATTTACTATCTATATCATGATTAGAAAAATTAATATCATCTTCAGGAAAATTTAAAGATGCTTCAACTTCAATACGAATACAGGTAACTTGAAAAATTATATCTTTAATTTGTTTTGAAAAAAAACCATTTAAAGACCGTAATGCTGATTTTACGTGTAATTCA
The DNA here is from genome assembly GCF_964059065.1 of Buchnera aphidicola (Panaphis juglandis). Lineage (NCBI taxonomy): Bacteria > Pseudomonadati > Pseudomonadota > Gammaproteobacteria > Enterobacterales > Erwiniaceae > Buchnera > Buchnera aphidicola. The sequence continues at coordinate 15,738 of NZ_OZ060378.1, read as the reverse complement.
GAATCTGCATTAATTAATTTTATAATAGATTCAGCTTGTATTAAATCTATTTTACCATTTAAAAACGCACGCTCAGAAAATTCTCCAGGTCGTGCAATACGTACGTTTTGAATCAATAAAATATTTTTTATAATTAAATCTAAAATTACAGGATTTCCATGTGTATGTAATTCTAATACATCTTCACCAGTAAATGAAAATGGTTTTGGAAACCATAATGCAATTCCATGATCTATAACTTCTCCAGAAAAACTTAAAAAATCTGTATAACATGCATATCTTGCTACTGGAACTTTACTTAAAATTTTCTTTGAAACATATTCAGATTTTGTACCCGATATTCTCAATACCCCAATTCCAGATCTACCATAAGGAGTCGCTTGTGCAATAATTGTATCATTCATCATGGTAATTATCTTTTTTATTTTCCGTCTTTATTATTCATTTAAAAACTTATATTTTTTATTTTTTTTAATATTATATTGAATAAATAATTGTTGCAATGCAGTCATAATATTACTAAAAGAATAATATAATAATAATCCAGATGGAAACCATAAAAAGAAAAAAACACAAAAAACTGGTATTAAATACATGAATTTTAAATTAATAAATTTAGGTAATGAACGCACTACAGCTGTTTTTTGCATAAAAAAAATCGTTAATGCCATAAATACTGGTAAAACATAGTATGGATCTCTGTCGGATAAATCATGAATCCAAAATATAAATGAAGCATGCCTTAAATCAATAGTATTAACTAGCATATAATATAGAGCAATAAAAATCGGCATTTGAATTAATACAGGAATTAAACCACTAAATGGGTTAACTTGATACTTTTTATACAAATTCAATGTTTCTGAATTAATTTTCTTTTTATTATCTTTAAATTTTTGTTTTATTTCATTAATTTTTGGATGTAAAATTTTCAATTTAATTGAAGAAATATACTGTGATTTTAGTAAAGGATAAGTAATGATACGCATAATAATTGTAATAAAGATAATTGAGTAACCCCAATTATTAAATAATAAATTTAATATTTTTAAGAAACAAAATAATGGTCTTGAAATAAATCCAAACCAACCATAATCTATTATTAAATCAAAATTAGGAGCTACTAATTTCATTTTATATGGAATATTAGGTCCCATCCATAAATTTACCCGAATAATTTTTGAAGAGTAAGATGGTATAGTGCATTTTAATATATAACCTACAGTCAACGCATTACTGTTGTTGAGATGAGTATAAACTATGTGTTTATCACAAGTATTTAAAATCCAAGAAATAGAAAAATATTTTTGAAAAATAGAAATCCAACTATAGTGTGAATTTAAATAAAAATTATGATGTTTTTTTAAATCTGAAAAAGAAAGTTTATGATACTTTTTATCACAATTAGAGTATGCAATATTTGAAAACTGATTCGTTAATGCATTTTTATAAATATGAAAAATGGATTTTTTTATATAAAAACTTTTTTTTACTGCACCAAAAATTGAACATGATGATGAATATTTATTAAAATTACAAATTTTATAATCAATACCGATATTATATGATCCTTTTTGAATAATAAACGTTTTTACAATACGAATTCCATTACTTTTTATAGATACAATAGGTACAAATAATATCTTTTGCCCATTTAATAATAAAAAATTACAATGCGATGTTGTATAAAAAAATTGTTTTTTATTTTTAAATATATCATTATGATTATTTATTATTCCACTCATAATCTCATAATGATGATTATTACAATTTAACAACTTAAGTTTTTGAAATGACTGTGAAGTAGAATGATATTTTAATAACCTACTTTCACATATTTCACCGCTATATAAATCTACAGTAAAATCAATAACATCACTTTTAATATGTAAAAATCTTTTATTTTTTTTTGAATTTAATACAGGACGATATTGTTGATTTTGTATTTTTATTTCTATGTTTTTTACATGATGTACTTTTAAATACCAGCATTTCCATAATATACATGAAAATAATACCAATAAAATAATCCATAAAACACGTCTCACACCCATGTGAAATATTCTCTTTATTTTCAAAACTTCTTCATTAAGTAAAAATTGTTATATCAAATTAAAATACTATAATAAAATTTTATTGATAATATTTCATCCATAAAATATTTAAAAAATCTCTAAATTTTTTTCTACATACTTTTAAACACGATATTTTTGCAATAATTACAAAATCTAAATTTAAAAGATAAGTCTTAATTAATCGAAAACTTTCTCTAATAATTCTTTTAATCAAATTTCTTTTATAAGAGTATCGAGAAATTTTTTTAGATACAATAATTCCTAACCTAGGATAATATAATTTATTTATTACTGTTAAAACTATAGCTAACGATGTATTTTTTTTATGAGAATTTCTAAATGCATGATGAAAATCTTGAAATGTTAATAGACGTGATTTTTTTTTAAAACAAAAAACCTGATTATTATTCATATAATTTTTGTAGAAACCGTTAATCGAATTCTTAATTTATTTCTTCGACGTGATAAAATAGCTCGACCAGATTTAGTTGACATTCTTGATCGAAAACCATGATTCCTATTACGCTTCACTAATGATGGTTGAAAAGTACGTTTCATATTTTCCTTATATTTATAAAATATTAAATTATAAATAAACAATATTTAAAATATTCATAATATAAATTCATATATTATACAAAACATAATATTACATAAAAAATTATATGCAATATTTAAAATATAAAAATATTCTATATAAAAATTATGATATCAAAAAAAATAAAAAACAAATAAAAATATATTTAATTATACATCATAAAACCATATTTATATATTAATTATTTTATAAAATATAAAATATAATAATTTTATTTAAAATAATAAAAACTATATTATTAACAAAATAATTAATAAAATTTTAAATGATATCAAAAATCATCATAAAAAATTTTTGAAAAATCTTTAAAATGATTAATAATCTTTAACTTAATTATAATATTGTATAAATTGTGATACACATGAAATTTACTATAAATAAAAAAACATTTTTAAAATCTTTACAAAAATTAAACAGCATTATTTCGATTACTCATGAAAATGAAGCAACTAAAAATATTTTATTAGATATTCATAAAAATCATGCATCATTTTTCAGTACTAATATTGAATTAGAATTAATTGATACAATTTATAATATAAAAATTGAAAAACCAGGAAAAATTCTTGTATCTGGTAAAAAAATTTTAAATGTTATCAGAAGTTTTCCAAACAACACAGAAATTAAAATTGAAATAATAAAAGAAATCATGAAGATTAAGTATAAAAATATTTGTTTCATGTTAAAAACACTTACATCAAATATTTTTCCAAAATATATCACTGAAAAAGATACATATAATATTCATATTCAGCAAAACATATTAAAAAAAATAATTGAAAACACTTATTTTTCAATGTCAAAAAACGATATACGTCACTATTTAAATGGTATAAATATCATAATTAATAAAAATAAAATTATTTCTGTTGCTACCGATGGTTATCGAATGGCAATATCTGAATTTAATAATGTAAATTTTAAAAAAAAATTATCAATTATTATACCTAGAAAAACTATTCTTGAAATATTAAAATTATTAAACAATGTTGAAAAAAAAATAACAATAAATTTTGGAGAAAAAAGTATTAAATTTATTTTAGATAATTATACTATTTCTAGTAGAATGATTGATCACAATTTTCCAAATTACAAAAATTTATTGATTCAAGATTTTGATAATAAAATTAAAATACCAAAAGAAAAAATCAAACAAGCTTTAAATAGATCTGCGATTATTACAGATAAAAACTTTCAGGGTGTCAGAATAAAATTTCATAAAGGTTTATGTAACATACACTCTAAAAACGAATATGAAGAAGAAATTTTAGAAACATTTGAAATAGAGTACTATGAACCATCAATAACATTAACAATAAATATTAATTATCTTTTAGATGTAATCAATGTTATTGATAATGATGTTATTACTATCTTACTCAGCAAAAAAAATGATAGTATATATATTCAACATTTAAAACAATGTCATTCATTTTATATAATTATGCCATTAATTTTATAAAAATAAGAACAATCATCACACATTATCCACATTCTATATATAAAAGTATATAATTTTTAAAACTGTACAATATTTTTCAGCATTAAAAAATGAACTCATTACATGAAAATATTGAATAAGGTAAAACATGTCTAATACGTATAATTCATCAAGTATTAAAATTTTAAAAGGATTGGATGCAGTTCGAAAAAGACCTGGTATGTATATTGGAAACACAGATGATGGAAGTGGTTTACATCATATGGTATTTGAAGTAGTAGATAACTCAATTGATGAAGCTTTAGCAGGATATTGCAAAAATATTAAAATAACCATTCACATCGATCAATCAATTACTATACAAGATGATGGAAGGGGAATTCCAACAGAAATACATCCTGAAGCTGGAATATCAGCAGCAGAAGTAATTTTAACCATGTTACATTCTGGAGGAAAATTTGATAATAATACGTATAAAATTTCAGGTGGATTACATGGTGTGGGTGTATCTGTTGTTAATGCTTTATCTCAAAAACTGCAATTAACAATATATCGAAATGGAAAAATATACCAACAAACTTATAGAAACGGTAAACCAGAAAAACCATTAATTATGACAGGAAAAACGAATTTAACAGGAACAAAAATACAATTTTGGCCAAGCTATAAAATTTTTACAAATGTTACTCATTTCCAATATGATACATTATCAAAACGATTACAAGAACTATCATTCTTAAACTCTAACATCAGAATTTCTATAAAAGATACTGAAAAAAATTTAAAAAATATATATTCATACTCAGGAGGTATTAAAGCATTTATAAAATTTTTAAATAAAAATAAACAACCATTGCATACACAAATTATATATTTTAAATCTAAAAAAAATAACATTACAGTAGAAATTGCAATGCAATGGAGTAATTCTTTTAAAGAAAAAATTTATTGTTTTACCAATAACATACCCCAAAAAGATGGAGGAACACACCTTTCAGGATTTAGAACGGCAATTACACGAACACTTAATAGTTATATTCAAAAAGAGGGATATAATAAAAAAAATAAAACGCAAACTACTGGAGATGATACACGTGAAGGTCTCAGTTCAATTATATCAATTAAAATGCAGAATCCAAGATTTTCATCTCAAACAAAAGAAAAACTCGTATCTTCAGAAGTAAAATCACCAATAGAATCTATTATTACAGAATATTTTTCAGAATTTTTACTAGAAAATCCAAAAGATTCAAAAATCATTATTAATAAAATACTTCAAGCAGCACGAATCAGAGAAGCAGCTAAAAAAATCCGAGCCATTAGTAAAAAAAAAAACACCATTGATGTACACGGATTACCAGGAAAACTATCAGATTGTCAAGAAAAAAATCCAAAACTTTCAGAATTGTATCTTGTAGAAGGAGACTCAGCTGGAGGATCAGCAAAACAAGGTAGAAATCGTAAAAACCAAGCTGTATTACCTCTAAAAGGAAAAATCCTGAATGTTGAAAAAGCAACATTCGAAAAAATGATTGCTTCTCAAGAAATTGGAACAATAATTACTGCATTAGGATGTGGAATTGGAAAAACAGAATATAATCCAGAAAAATTACGTTACCATTACATCATTATTATGACAGATGCTGATATCGATGGATCACATATTCGAACATTATTATTAACATTTTTTTATCGACACATGCGTGATATCATATCAAGGGGCCATATTTATATTGCTCAACCTCCATTATATAGAATCAAACAAGGAAAATCTTCAATATATATTAAAAATGAAAATGATATGTATAAAAAACAAATACAAATCTCTTTAAAAAACTTAATTTTTCAAAAAAAAAACCAAAATCAAAAAAATAACCATACTGAAAAATTTAAAAAAATAATCCTAGAATATCAAAAAATAAAAATTGGATTAAAACAACAACAATTCAATTTTTCTGATATTATTCTAAATGAACTAATACATCAACCTATATTAAACAACTTAGAAATCAAGAATAAAGTTCAAAATTGGATACAAAAAATTATCATAAAATTAAATAAATACTCAAAATATATTCAATATTCTAGTAAAATCAAAGAAAGTACTGAAAAAAAAATATTTGAACCTATTATTTTTGAATATGATAAATTAAATTCAAAAAACAAAACTTACTATATTACACAGAATTTTTTAATACATCCTATATATCAAAAAATTAAATATTTAAAATATCAATGGGATATTTTAATTAGTGAAGGAGATTTTATAAAAAAAGGAGAAAAAATCAAAACCATTATTAATTTACAATCCACAATACACTGGCTTCTACAAGAATCACAAAAAGAAATTCATATACAAAGATACAAAGGATTAGGAGAAATGAACCCAGAACAATTATGGGAGACAACTATGAATCCAAATACAAGAAATATGCTACAAGTTACTATTAAGGATGCTTATTCAGCAGATAAATTATTTAATACATTAATGGGTGACTTAGTAGAACCAAGAAAAAAATTTATTGAAAAAAACGCATTAATGGTAGAAAATATCGATATTTAATAATTTTAAATACTATAACAAAAACCATAAAATTAAATTTTTCATTTTTAAATATATTTTAATTTTTTCGGATCATTTTTAAAATACTTAATTGTTTCATAACCAAAAAAAGATCATGTTTTAAATTAACAATATTATTTTTATCATTACAAAGTTCAATCTTAATATTTAATTCTTCTTTTTTTTTTATTAAAACGCTATAGTTTAAATCTTTTACTAAAATTGCAAATGAAGATAGAACAATAATTTTTTTTGGTTGTACTTCTAGTATTCCGTCTTCAACATAAAAATGAATTTTTTTATTTTTTTTATTAAGTACCAATAATAGTCCTGGATGAATCATAGTTAATAATGGAGAATGTCCAGGATAAATATTTAAAACTCCCTTTATACTCGTAATATATATTTTTTTAACATTATCAGAAAATAATAACTTTTCATAAGTCACAATATTTAAAAAACAATACATAAATTACTTATCCTGTTATTTATAATGTTTTAGATTTTTCTATAGCCTCATCAATTGTTCCAATCATATAAAATGCTTGTTCTGGGACATCATCAAATTTACCATCAATGATACCTTGAAATCCTCGAATATTTTCTTTTAATGAAACATATTTTCCTGGAAAACCCGTGAATACTTCAGCAACAAAAAATGGTTGAGATAAAAATCTTTGAATTTTTCTAGCTCTAGAAACTAATAATTTATCCTGATCAGATAACTCATCCATACCTAATATTGCAATAATATCTTTTAACTCTTCATATTTTTGTAATATTGCCTGAACACCACGTGCAGTATTATAATGTTTTTCTCCAATAATTTCAATATCTAACTGTCGACTTGTAGAATTTAAAGGATCAACTGCGGGATATATCCCTAAAGAAGCAATTTGACGACTTAATGTAATTGTAGCATCTAAATGAGAAAAAGTAATTGCTGGTGCTGGATCCGTCAAATCATCCGCTGGAACATATACAGCCTGTATGGATGTAATAGAACCCTTTTTTGTTGAAGTAATTCGCTCCTGTAAAATTCCCATTTCTTCAGATAGTGTTGGTTGGTAACCAACTGCCGATGGAATTCTTCCAAGTAATGCAGAAACTTCCGTTCCAGCTAATACATATCGATATATATTATCAATAAATAATAGTACATCTTTACCCGAATCTCGAAATTTTTCTGCTACTGTTAATCCAGTAAATGCAACTCGTAGTCGATTTCCAGGTGGTTCATTCATTTGACCATATATTAATGCAACTTTATCTAACACTTTTGATGTTTTCATTTCATAATAGAAATCATTACCTTCTCTTGTTCTTTCACCAACACCAGTAAATACTGAATATCCAGAATGTTGAACTGCAATATTACGAATCAATTCCATCATATTTACTGTTTTTCCAACCCCAGCTCCTCCAAATAAACCAATTTTTCCACCTTTAGAAAAAGGACATATTAAGTCAATAACTTTAATACCAGTTTCTAATATTTCTTGAGAAGTAGATTGTTCTTGATAAATAGGTGGTTTACGATGAATTTCCCAGTGCTCTATATTTTTTTTTTCACCACCTATTGGACCCTTCATATCTATTGGATGTCCTAAAACATTCATAATACGTCCAAGTGTACATTCTCCAACTGGTACTTTAATATAATGACCAAGATTAGTGACTATTAAACCCCTTCTTAAACCATATGAAGAACCAAGAGCAATAGTTCGGACAATACCGGAACCTAATTGTTGTTGGACTTCTAAAACAACATTCATATTGTGATTTAATACTTCCAAAGCATAATAAATTTTTGGAATATATGGTTGTTCAAATTGAACATCTATAATAGCTCCAATAATCTGTACAATTTTACCTGTCTTCATAATTCTTTCCCTCAAGAATAAATTTTATAAACTTGGATTAATATTAACAAAAAACAGGTGATCCTGATATGATTTCTGTAAGTTCTTGTGTAATACTAAACTGTCTAGTTTTATTATACAATAAACCTAATTCTTTAATAATATTTTCACTATTATCTGAAGCAGTTTTCATGGTTATCATACGAGCTGAATGCTCACTAAGAATATTTTCTAAAATTAATTGAAAAACTTGAAAAATCATATAACTTTGAAATACAGTATCTAAAATTATTTTTTCTTTGGATTCATATATGTAATCCCATCGAGAATATTTTGTATATTTTTGGTCAAAAAAAATCTCTTCTTTTAATGGTAATAATTGAATAATGTGAGAATTTTGTAAAATTTGATTTTGACAATGATTACTAACAATCAATAATTTATCAATACGATTCTCTTCGTATTCTTGTATTATAAATTTTATAAACGGTATTAATTGTTGATATTTAATATTATCATCTGTATTAATCATTTTTTTTATATATATATTTCGTTTTTGTTTAAAAAAACTTATTCCTTTTAAACCAAAAATATATAAGTGATAAACAACATCCTTATGATTTGTTTTCATAATGTTAAAAATTTTTTTATAAACATTATGATTTAAATTACCACACAAACCACGGTTAGACGTAACAACCAATATTCCAATATTTTTAATTTCACGTTCTTTTTTCAAAAGAATATGCGAGTATTTTTTTTTCCGATTAAAAAAATGTGAAATTAAAGTTTTTATGTGAAATAAATATGGTTGACTAACTAGTAGTCGAGATTTTATTTTTTTTATTTTTGAAATTGCAACCATTTCCATGGTTTTTGTAATTTTTTTAGTATTCGTAATACTCAATATTTTATTCCGTATTACTTTTGTATTAGCCACTCATACTTCCTTATAATATAAAATATTAATCTTTATACATAAAATTAACAATTAATAAATACATTAGATTTAAATAACTCAATTTTTTCTTTTATTCTTTTTTTAATATTCAAATCATATGATTTTAAACAATTCAATTGATTCATAAAAACTTTATGATGATGATAAAAATATTCTAATAAAGATTTTTCAAATAATGAAATTTTATTAATATCAACATCTTCAAAAAAACCGTGTTCAGCAGAAAAAAAAACAATAGCTTGTTCTGCTACAGACATTGGGTGATGAGGTTTTTGTTTTAAAATTTCTGTAATTTTATGACCATAATTAAGTTTTTTTTTTGTAATATCATCTAAATCAGATGAAAATTGAGAGAAAGCTGCTAATTCATGATATTGAGCTAGTGATGTTCTAATAGTAGAAGATAATTTCTTAATTATTTCTATTTGTGCAGCACTTCCAACTCTTGATACAGATATTCCTGGATTAATTGCTGGTCTAATACCCATATTAAATAAATTCGATTCTAGAAAAATCTGACCATCTGTAATAGAAATAACATTAGTAGGTATAAAAGATGAAACATCTCCAGATTGTGTTTCAATAATTGGAATTGCTGTTAATGATCCTGTTTTATTATGAATCTTTCCTTTAGTTCTTTTTTTTACACTTTCAATATTTATTCTAGAAGATCTTTCTAAAAGACGGGAATGCAAATAAAAAATATCACCAGGAAAAGCCTCCCTACCAGGTGGTCGATGTAATAATAAAGAAATTTGACGATATGCAATTGCGTGTTTAGATAAATCATCATATACAATTAAAGCATCCTCTCCACGATCCCTAAAATATTCACCAATTGCACAACCAGAATATGGTGATAAATATTGCATAACTGGAGCATCTGAAGCTGATGCATTTACAATCACTGTGTTAGATAATGCTTGATATTTCTCCAATTGTTGTACTACATTTAATATTGTGGATTGTTTTTGACCAATCGCTACATAAATACAAAATACATTAGAATTTTTTTGATTAATAATTGTGTCAATCGCCAATGTAGTTTTCCCTGTTTGACGATCTCCAATAATTAATTCTCTCTGTCCTTTACCAATTGGAACCATAGCATCTATTGATTTATAACCAGTATATAATGGCTCTGTAACAGAAATGCGTTCAATAACTCCAGGAGCATCTTGTTCTATTGGAAATGATGATTCACTAATAATTTTACCTTTACCATCAATAGGTTCTCCTAAAGCATTAATAACTCGACCCAATAAATGCATTCCTACTGGAATTTCTAACATTTTACCCGTAGAATATACACGCATTCCTTCAGAAATATTAATATAATTCCCCAATACAACCGCACTGGTAATATCTTGTTCTAAATTTAAAGCTAATGCGTATAAATTATCCTGAATTAAAATCATTTCACCAAACATTACATTCGTAATGCCATGAATACGTATGATTCCATCACTTACAGAAGTAATAATACCCTCATTATTGATTTTTTTTAAAATATTAAAATCTTCAATTCTTTTTTTTATTATTTCACTAATTTCATTAGAATTTAATTGCATATATTATTTTTTCTCTTGATTTAAGATCTTATAAAATTATATAATTCTTGACACCGACTCAAAAGACAATGGTCAATTGTAAAATCATGTAATCGTAAAATAAATCCATACAAAATCTTTTGTTCTACTTTAAATTTAAAATTAATCTTTTTTTTAATTTTTTTTTTCATTTCGATAGAAATGGTTTTTTTTTGATGTTCATTTAATTCATTTGAAGTAATTAATTCTATATCAATAATATTATAATATTTGTTATATAATAATAAAAAATATTTTAAAATCATATCTATTAAACTTAAACGTTTATTTTGAATTAATATTTTAATAAAATTTTTAGTATATTGATTAATTTTACCATCATAAATAAGATTAAAAATCATTAATACTGTTTTTTCAGAATATATATCATTAAAAAAAACATTAACACTATTAATTTTAGAAATCTTAGAAAGTTTTAATAAATTTTTTTTCCATTGACACAATGTATTGTGCTGTATCGCAATATCAAATATAGATTTTGAATACATTCGTGCTATATTAATTTTTTTTTGCAAAATATACCTCAAAATTATAAATGATTTATTATGTGATCAATATTATATTGTGTATTTTCTTTTTTTATCGCATCATGTATTAATTTTTGAGCCATAATGGAAGCTAAATAACTAATTTCCTTTATTAAATCATCGCGAATTTTTATAGTTTTTATTTTTATATCCTCATGAGCTTGTAAAATAATTTTTTTTTTTTCATTTTGTGCTAAAATTTTAGCTTTTTCTAGAATTAATGCTTTTTCATTTTTAGCATTTTCAATGATTTCTAATGCTTGTTTTTTGGAAATATCAAGAATATTTTGAGATTCTATTTTCATCAAATGAATTTTTTTCTTTGATTTTTCAATTGTACAAAACTCATGAATAATTTTTTTTTTTCTTATTTCTATAGTTGAAATTAATTTAGGCCAAACATATTTCATGCAAAACCATATGAATAAAATAAAAGAAATACTTTGACCAAATATTGTAGCATTTAAATCCATAAGATCTGTTCCTCCTAAGATTAAAATATTTTAATCTAAAATATTTAATAATTATTTTGAAAATGAAAAAATCATGTATAAACCTAAACCAACAGCAATCATTGGAATCGCATCTACTAAACCCATTACAACAAAGAACTGAGTACGTAATATTGGAATTAAATCTGGTTGTCGTGCTGCACCTTCTAAAAATTTACCACCAAGAATTCCAATTCCAATTGCCGCACCAATAGCAGCCAATCCAATCATGATTGCAGCAGATAAATACAACATATCTAAATTTATATGATTCATTTCTTATCCTTTTTTTAATATATTTATTATTTATTTACCTTTTTAGATGCTAGAGATAAATATACAATGGTTAATGTCATAAAAATAAATGCTTGTAAAAATATCACCAAGATATGAAAAATAGACCAAGGAACACTCAATATCCATTGCAACCACCATGGTAAAAAACCTGAAATTAAAATGAAAATCATTTCACCTGCATACATATTACCAAATAAACGTAATGACAGAGAAATAGGTTTAGATAATAATGAAATTGATTCTAATAAAAAATTTATAAAATAAAAAATATAATGATCAAAAGGATGCATGATAAATTCTTTAATGAATCCAATAATACCTTTATATTTAATATTATAAAAAATAACCAATAAAAAAATCACAAATGAAATTGCAATAGTGACATTAATATCAGCAGATGGAACAATTCTTAAATATTTAATTCCAAAACATAAATGAAAAAAATATGGTAAAAAATCTATTGGAATTAAATCCATTGAATTCATTAATAATATCCATATAAAAACGGTTAAGGATAATGATGCAATAAAATTATTTTTTTTACAATATATGTCTTTTACATTATTGTTAACAAATTCTATAATTAATTCAATAAAAATTTGATATTTTCCAGGTTGAGTTATAGAAACTGATTTTGAAATTATATAAAAAAAAAATAAAAATGAAACACCTAAAATAAAAGAAAAAATTATTGAATCAATATTTAATATCCAAAATGAAGGTGTAGTATTATTATTGATAAAATGAAAATTTCTAATATCGATTTTTAAGTGTTTCAAATGATGATGAATATAATTTATTGGATTTAATATTTTTTCAAATATCATGTTATTTATTATCCTAGTATAGATAAAATTCTAATTAAAAATATTTCATGTTATAAAGTAATAAAAATTTATTTTAATTTAATAATTTTTAAATGAATCAATTATTTATTAAAATATCATTTCTATAAAATATTTAAAATATTTTTTTTTTAAAAAAAACTAATAAAATTGATATTGCAGCCGGAGTTACTCCAGATATTCTAGATGCTTGACCAATCGATACTGGTTGATATCGATTAAGTTTTATAATGACTTCATTAGATAATCCAATAATATTACAATAATCAAATTTTTTTGGTAAACTTATATTTTCATATTTTTGATATTTTTCAATTTCTCTATTCTGTTTAATAATATATCCTTCATATTTTATTTGAGTAAGTACTTCTTTCAATGCATTTCTATTAGAATTTTTTGGAAATAATAACTTTGATTGATAAATATTATTTACATTAATTTCTGTTCTTTTTAATAATTCAACACCATTAATATCATTTTTTATATTCATATTAAAAATTTTTTTTAAATCATTACATTCTTTAGAATGATATTTAATCTGAATTTTTTGTATTCTTTTTTTTTCTATTTCAATTTGTTTAATTTTTTTATTATATATTAACCATCTTAATTTATCAATTAAACCAAGTTTTTTAGCAATTTTTGTTAATCGTAGATCAGCATTATCTTCCCTTAAAATTAATCTATGTTCAGCACGTGCAGTAAACATTCGATATGGTTCTTTTGTTCCTTTAGTACATAAATCGTCTACTAATACACCTATATATGCTTCATTTCTTGTTGGATACCAACTATTACTGGATGAAGAATATAAACCAGCATTTAATCCTGCTAATAGTCCTTGAGCTCCAGCTTCCTCATATCCTGTAGTTCCATTAATTTGACCTGCAAAAAATAAACCTTTAATTATCTTACTTTCTAATGTTGGCTGTAATCCTATTGGATCAATAAAATCATATTCTACTGCATAACCTGGTTGAATAATTTTTGAATATTTAAAACCTTGAATAGTATTAATGAATTCTTGTTGAACATTAATTGGTAAACTTGTTGAAATACCATTAGGATACATTACATTACAATTCAAACCTTCAGGTTCTACAAATATTTGATGACTATTTTTATTAGGGAATCTTACAATTTTATCTTCAATAGAAGGACAATAACGCGGTCCAATTCCTGATATTTTTCCTGAAAATATTGGACTTTTATGTAGGTTTCTTTTAATAATATCATGTGTTTTATAATTAGTTGATGTAATATAGCATAAGGTTTGTTTTGGATATTTTTTAATACCATGAATAAAAGAAAAAACAGGTCTTGGGTTATCTCCTAATTGTATTTTTAATCTACTAAAATCAATAGTTTTTATGTCTAATCGAGGTGGTGTTCCAGTCTTTAGTCTTTTTATTTTCATTGAAAGATTTTTTAATGTATTCGACAATTTTATTGAAGAAAAATCATTGATTCTTCCACCATTATAATTTTTATCTCCTATATAAATTTTACCACCTAAGAAAGTACCTGTAGCTAGAACAACAGAATTAGAGTATAAATAAATATTTTTTATTGTTTTAACTCCAATAATACTTTTTTTTTTTATAATTAAATCATACGCTTCATCTTCAATAATATTTAAATTTTTTTGTTGAAATAAAGTTTGAAAAATAAAATTTTTATATAGTATTCTATCAACTTGAACTCTTGTTGATTGAACTGCAGGACCTTTAGTAGCATTTAAAATACGAAAATGTATACCAGAAATATCTGATGCAATTGCCATTATTCCACCTAAAGCATCTATTTCTTTAACTAAATGACCTTTTCCAATTCCACCAATAGATGGATTACATGATAAAGATCCAAGTGTATTAATTTTTTGAGTTAATAAATAAGTATTATATCCCATTCTTGAAGAAGCTAATGCTGCTTCTGTACCAGCATGTCCACCTCCAATTACAATAACATCACAAAAAACTCGATATGTACACATAAAAATATACCTTTTAACAATTATAATTTATAAATTATAATGAAAAAATTTTTAAATATAATAAAAGATTATCTTAAAAAATTAAATTATAAAATTTAATTCATTAAAATAAAAATTCATTAAAATATATATTAAATATTAAATTAATAAAATTTCATATTTTTATATTCAAAACTAGATTTTCATGGAAATAAGATTGCTTTTCCTTTGAGTTATTGTTGTTAGATCTTAAATTGACAAAGATGTTGTTTTTGTGTTATATGTAACACCGGAGTTGCATGGAAATAAGATTGCTTTTCCTTTGAGTTATTGTTGTTAGATCTTAAATTGACAAAGATGTTGTTTTTGTGTTATATGTAACACCGGAGTTGCATGGAAATAAGATTGCTTTTCCTTTGAGTTATTGTTGTTAGATCTTAAATTGACAAAGATGTTGTTTTTGTGTTATATGTAACACCGGAGTTGCATGGAAATA